>CALESY010000131.1 GCA_937919945.1 uncultured Chitinophagaceae bacterium
TGGTATAGGTCCTGTTTGCCGTCGTATTATTCTGTGCAGGTGATGAATTACCATTATTTAATATCGTATCGCCATTTTGAAGGTTTACTACCTTGACGTTACCTATATCTAAACCCGATGCATTAGTAGCACCATTATCACAATAACAATAGTAGAACGGGGCTATTTTCACTTCTTTAGGGTTGGTTCTGAATGTAAGTGAGGGGTTACCATTGCAAGTAATTGTACAGCGGTATATACGCGATTTTGTAATAGCATCTTTAATATCACCTAGTAACCCTACTGCACTGGGGTGAGGCTGCCAAGTAGCGCCACTGTTATCTGAATATTCCCATGCGTAAGTAGCATCTGCATAATAGGTAGTAGGTGCAATAGTAAACTGTTTACCGGGACATACCTCATCCGGTGCCGCTGCTTGTGCTTCCGGTACTTTATTACATGGGAAACCGGAAAAGAAATCAAAACCAAATTGGTATGAATAACGTCTTGCTGTACCTGATGGGTTACTAGTCAGGCCATAAGTTTGCGTATTACCTGTATAGATTGGATTAACCGGGACACCACCAGCATATAATATGTATCCACCTACCCCACCCACTTTACCAGTTTGGCTGAGGTCTATAACTAAAGGCTGAGTTAAATCAACAAATACAGGTTGGGAAAGTGGTATTTCAATCCACTGATTGGTTGTAACTGCAGGCAGCGTAAATGTACTTGCAGGGATAGCATTCGTAAGGCCAGTAATGTAAGTACCTGTAAGTGATGTTGATGTTGTATTGCCTATATCAACTTTAAAACCATTGTAAGTTGTAGATACAGCGCTTGTCCAAGCTCTGAAATATATCTTTGTAATAAACCCGACACCGCTTGCCGCAGGTGTAAAGTCTCCGGGTAGGTATAGAAATTGTGAACGATAGTTATCCCAAGTGGCGCCTGTACCTAATGGAATTGAATTTCCACCTGTGCCATTCGTATAAGTGTACTGTGGTGTTTGTGCATTTGCTGTAGATACAACACAAAAAACACCTGCTAAAATGAATGATAAAATTTTCTTCATTACATTGATATTTGAGAGTTTATAAATTTGCTTGAATATGCAATTTATAACCATGTTTGCAACAAATAGTTTACTATTGCAATAGACGGCTAAAATAGTCAATCATATATGCTCCTGACATTAAAATACGTTAAAAAGATTGTCATAATAGGGTGATTTTTAGGGTTAACCTATACTACAAAAACATACATAGCTTTGCATCAATTAATTAGAAATAGTCAATAATGAAATATTTGCCAATTCCATCTAAGCTTTTTACACAAAACAGAGAGCGGTTTATAAAAAAAATGAAACCGAACAGTATTGCCATATTTCCCGGCAATCCAATACTCCCTACAAATGGAGATGCTATCTATACTTACAGGCCTAATGCAGATGTGGTTTGGCTTTCAGGTATAGTACAGGAAAAATCGATGGTGATACTATATCCTGACAACCCAGATAAAAATGCAAGAGAAGTATTGGTGCTGCTGCGCCCCAATGAGCATCTTGAAAAATGGGAGGGGCATAAGCTACGTAAAAATGAAGCTACCGAAATATCTGGCATCAAAAACATTCAATGGCTGGATAGCATTGATACCATGCTGCAGGTAATGATGCATCATGCAGATACTGTATATCTCAATACCAACGAAAACGACCGGCTTGATACTTCACTCTTCCGTACTGATTTGTTGTTTGTGCATGATTTTATGAAGCGATATCCCGTTCACAAATACGAACGTAGCGCACCCATCATCAAAGAGTTACGCGCCATCAAAACCAAAGAAGAAATTGCGGTAACGCAAAAAGCAGTTGATATTACACACAAAGCATTCGAACGTGTAATGAAGTTTATAAAACCCGGTGTGTACGAATATGAGATAGAGGCTGAGATAACACATGAGTTTTTGCGCAACCGTGCATCGAGGCACGCCTATGATTGTATTATTGCATCGGGCGACAGAGCGCGTGTACTGCACTATGTAGAGAACAATCAGGTTTGCAAAGACGGCGAGCTGGTACTGATGGACTTTGGCGCTGAATATGGCAACTATTGTGCCGACCTGACACGTACCATACCCGTTAATGGTAAGTTCACTAAACGCCAAAGAGAAGTATACAATGCAGTGCTTGATGTACACAATTTTGCCAAAAAAATATTAAAGCCCGGTATCTCTATAGTTGACTATACTGCCAAAGTATGCAGCGAGATGGAAAAGCAACTGCTGAAAATAGGGCTGATAACTAAAGTTGACATTAAAAATCAGGACCCGGAAAACCCTGCTTATCGCAAGTATTTTTATCATGGCGTAAGCCACCATTTGGGTATAGATGTACACGATGTAGGTACGCGCGTACTACCCGTAAAAGAAGGCATGCTATTTACCATAGAGCCGGGAATATATATAGAAGAAGAACAGATGGGCATACGTATTGAAAACAATGTATGGCTTACCAAAACAGGCAGCATTGATCTCTTTAAAAACATACCAATAACGGTAGAAGAAATAGAAGCTACGATGAAACGTAAATAACTACAAAATGGCTATCATTTTGATAGCCATTTTGTTTATACCTGATTGTAATATTCATATCATTATATAGCTATGAATATTATATGCTTTGTAAAAAAAATGAATAGACATTTAAGTGTTATTGAAAAGCTGCTGTAGCTTATACATATGCCAGGCAACATAAAAAAGCAGCCCGTAGGCTGCTTAGTATTAGTAGAATGATTCAAATACAAGAACAACAATTAGTAATATCTGACAGTTGCCGTTACTTACCCATTATTGCCAGAAACTCCTCGTTGCTCTTAGTGCCCTTCATCTGCTTCATTAGGAAATTCATCGCCTCATCTGTATGCATATCTGCAATATGATTGCGCAGTATCCACATTTTATTGAGCACGTCTTTTTCCAAGAGCAAATCATCGCGACGTGTTGATGATGACGTTATATCAATTGCAGGGAAGATGCGTTTGTTTGCAAGCTTACGGTCGAGCTGCAATTCCATATTACCCGTACCCTTGAATTCTTCAAATATCACCTCATCCATCTTAGAGCCCGTATCTATCAAAGCAGTAGCCAATATCGTCAGCGAGCCACCGTTTTCTATTTTACGTGCTGCGCCGAAAAACTGTTTAGGCTTCTGCATGGCGTTGGCTTCCACACCACCACTCAATACTTTACCACTGGCAGGTGCAACCGTGTTGTGTGCACGGGCAAGGCGAGTAATGGAGTCGAGCAATATAACTACATCATGCCCTACCTCTACCAATCGCTTGGCTTTTTGCAGGGCTATGGTTGACACTTTTACGTGTTTATCTGCAGGCTCGTCAAATGTCGAAGCTATCACTTCTGCACGTACGCTACGCTGCATATCCGTTACCTCTTCCGGACGCTCATCTACCAACACTATCATCAGATAGCATTCAGGGTGGTTGGCAGCTATAGCGTTCGCTACTTCTTTCAGCAGCATAGTTTTACCCGTTTTAGGTTGTGCTACTATTAGTCCGCGCTGTCCTTTACCTATTGGGGTAAAGAGGTCCATGATGCGCGTGCCGTAGTTGCTACCTGTAGAAAAAAGATTCAGCTTCTCGTATGGGAAAAGTGGTGTCAGATAATCGAAAGGTACACGGTCGCGTATTTCATCAGGCAGTTTACCATTAATGGTATCTACCTTCAGCAAAGCAAAATATTTTTCACCCTCTTTAGGTGGGCGTACAGAACCACGAACCGTGTCTCCTGTTTTAAGCCCGAACAGTTTTATCTGCGATGGTGAAACATACACATCATCTGGAGAGCTTAAGTAATTATAATCGCTGCTGCGTAAAAATCCGTAACCATCGGGCATCATCTCCAGTACACCTTCACTGAATACTACACCATCAAACTCTACATTGAAGCTCGATTGCGGGGCTTCCCTGCGTTGCTGGTGTCTGTTTTGGTGATGGTGTTGGTGTTGCGGGCGCTCTTCAGTAGGCTCTGTAGCGGCAGCTTGCGGTGGCTGAACTTCTGCCTCTGTAGTATCTGGCATGGTAATGCCTGATGATGTTGTTTCTTCCTGAGTAGTTGCGGTTTCAGCAATAGTTGCTTCTTCTTCCGCAACCTCAGTTCTTGGTTTTCTGGCACGGCGTTTTTTATCATCGCCTGCTACTTCTGCTGCTGCAGGTGTTACTTCTTGTGTAGTTACTTCTGCCTTTGGCTTGCGGGTGCGACGTTTTTTGTCTTCACCTGCGCTTTCTGATTGATTCAATGCTTGCTGATCCAATATCTTATAAATTAACGTTTGTTTGTCTAACGAACGGGCGTTGCTGATTTTCAGTATTTCAGCCAAGTCTGCCAGTTCAGGAACGAGCATGTCGTTCAGTGATGCAATGTCGTACTGCATGTTGTAATTACTTCAATGTGGTTTTGTGTTCTCAATAGTCCACTTATTCTATAAACAAATCCCTTTTTTTAATTGTTTAATCCGCCTGTACAGCCAAACGGAGTAATAAAGAAGCAGGGAAAAAATTCAGGGTAAACTGAATATGTAAAGAATGGAACGAATGTCCTTGTTGCAAGTTTACAACTGTTTTGTTTAAAAAACCAAAAAAAGACTGATTTTTTAGCTTTTCTGCCCAAGAAAACTATTTGCCATGCGTTGTATGGTATCAGCAAGAGGAGTATAACTAAACTGAGGTAGGTAGTCAAATAGCTTGGAGTTATTGTAGAAATTTTGCTTTTGGGCTGTTCTTGCTGTTTCTTTTGTTATAGTTATGTCCTTTCCTGTTATTCGATGTTTCAACATTTCCCATCGCCACACCAATTCCGTCATCCAACTGGCAGCTTTGATGTGTGGCGGTTTTTTACCCAATGCGTTTGCCATCAGCGTAAATACCTCCTTATAACTATGGTTGCCTTCGCATAGTATAAACCTTTCGCCGCTTACATCGCTTTGCATAAGTTGGTAAGCAATGTCTGCAACATCCTGCACATCTACCCAACCATTGATGCCTTCCGTATAAAAAGGAAATTCTTTGTAGGCTACTTTCATCAGCCGCGCGGAGCCATCGTCCCATTTATGGCTTTCGCCGAGTATCACGCCTGGGTTTACGATGACTGTTTCTACCCCTTCTGCATGTCCGCGCCACACCTCCAGCTCTGCACTGTGCTTACTGTATGAATATACCGAGTTGTATTTGCTCTCTTCCCACTGTTCTTCTTCTGTTATTTCTTTTTTACCCTCGCTACGCCCTAGTGAAGCAATAGAACTGATATATGCCAGTTTACGTACACCTTGTTCTATAGCCTGGTTTACAATGTTGGCAGTAGCTTCTACATTAAAATGAAGCATCTGCACTTTGTCTTTGGGATGAAAAGACACGATAGCAGCGCAGTGATATATATCTGACACACCTTGCATCGCGGATTCTACATCGTATATATCCAGCAAGTCATATCGCTCCCAGCTTACATTGGGAAGGTTAACCATATCTCCCTGTGGTGCATTATTATTGTATAAAGCCCGTACGTAGTGCCCCTGAGATGATAACAATTTTACAATGTGGCTGCCTAAGAAGCCACTAGCACCTGTAACTAATATTATGTTATTAGGTGATGTCAAAAAAATTATATTGGCTGAAACTGTTTCAGGAAGCGGATGTCATTTTGCGAATAGAGGCGCAGGTCGTTTACCTGATACTTAATCTGTGTAATGCGCTCCACGCCCATGCCGAATGCAAAACCTGTATATACTTCGGGGTCTATACCAAAGTTGCGCAGCATATTCGGGTGCACCATACCACAACCTAATATTTCTACCCACCCTGTATGCTTGCAAAGACTGCAACCACTGCCGCCACATACAGTGCAGGATATATCCATTTCGGCACTGGGCTCTGTAAACGGGAAATATGATGGACGGAATCGTACTTTAGTATCCGCACCAAACATCTCGGTAACGAAGTAGTATAGTGTTTGCTTCAAATCTGCAAACGACACATTTTTATCTATGTATAATCCTTCGAATTGATGGAAAAAACAGTGTGCGCGGGCAGATATGGTTTCGTTACGATACACACGGCCGGGGCAGATAACACGTACCGGCAAGCTACCTTGCTCCATAACACGTGCCTGTACAGATGAAGTATGCGTACGCAATACCCAATCGGGGCTTTGTGACACATAGAAAGTATCCTGCATATCACGAGCCGGATGATGTTCAGGCATATTCAGCGATGTGAAGTTGTGCCAGTCATCTTCTATCTCGGGCCCAGTTGCAATGCTAAATCCTATACGCTCAAATATGGAAATCATTTCATTTTCTACCATACGCAGCGGGTGGCGAGTACCTGTAGGTATAGCCGTTCCGGGTAGGGTAATATCTATGCCGCTATTTTGCTTTCCATTACCACTTTGCATGTGTACAAACGCCTCGTATTTACTCTCTGCCAGTTGTTTGAAAGTATTCAGCAATTGCCCTGCTTCTTTTTTTTGCTCAACAGGCACGTTCTTCATCTCGCCAAATATGGCTTTGACAATACCTTTAGTACCCAGAAATTTGATACGGTAATTTTCCAACTCCGTAGCATCAGCAGGTGTAAAAGCGTTAATTTCCTGTTCGTATTGTTTTATCTGTTCCTGTAAGGATTGCATAGTGCGCAAAGATAGGAACTTAGCCGTAAGTAGTAATTTTTTTGGCGTATCAAGGTAATATATTGATAGGTATGCCCACAGGCGTATGCTTGTACAATTCATCTACTTCTTCATCGGTAACGGCTATGCAGCCGTATGTCCAGTCTTTCAGGCGGTGTGCCTTGCCAATATAGCCTTGCCCGTTGGGTAGCCCGTGTATCTTAATATCGCCGCCTGGGGGCTTACCTAATTGCCGGGCAGTTTCTCTGTCAGTATTGTTGGGATAAGAGATGCCTAGGTTTTTGTGGCATGAGCTGTTGGGGTTTTTATCATGTATATAATATAAGCCTTCGGGCGTGCGCCTGTCACCTTCATATTGTTTATGTCCTACTGGTTGTTCCCCTAAGGCTATTTTATAGGTTTTCAGTAGTTGCTTATTTTCGTACACCTGCAAGGTTCGTTTGCTTTTATACACAACGATGCTATCTATATGTGCAGTATCGTGTAGATTGCCATTGCCTTTGCAGGATGCGAAAAATACAATTGCAATTGGCAGCAGTAAATACCTGTTCATTGGTTTTTATAATACAGATACCAAATAACTGCTATTTCATAAAAGGGTATTGTTAAGAATATCATAAGCATATAAACTACTCCCGCTTTTTGGTTAAATTGTGTAGCTAAACATTGGGTATGAAGAACAGGGCTATTCGCAAAGTGGCGGTTGTAGGTAGTGGAGTGATGGGCAGCCGTATTGCCTGCCACTTTGCAGGTATTGGTGTGCAGGTGCTGTTGTTAGACATTATACCGTTTGAACTGAATGCTGCTGAACAAGCAAAGGGATTGACACTGGGTGATAAAGCCGTGCGTAACCGTATAGTAAACGATGCACTGCAGGCTACTCTGAAGGGCAAACCAAGTGCAGTATATACAAAAGATGTTGCCGGCAATATACAGATTGGCAATCTGGATGATGATATAGCCAAGCTGGCAGATTGCGACTGGATAATAGAAGCAGTCGTAGAAAGATTAGACATCAAACAAAAAGTATTTGAAAAAATAGAACAATACCGCAAACAGGGTACGCTTATTACCACTAATACATCTGGCATACCGATACACATGATGAGTGAGGGCAGAAGCGAGGACTTTCGTCAACACTTTTGCGGTACGCACTTTTTCAACCCGCCACGCTATTTGCGCCTGCTGGAGATAATCCCCGCGCCTGATACCAAACAGGATGTAATAGACTTCCTGATGCTGTATGGTGATAAGCATCTTGGCAAGACGACTGTATTGTGCAAAGACACGCCTGCATTTATTGCTAACCGAGTTGGTGTATTTGGTTTTATGGCTGTGTTTCATGCTATGCAACAGTTGAATTTGACAGTGGATGAAATTGATACACTTACAGGCACTATGATGGGAAGGCCAAAGTCAGCTACTTTCCGTACGGGCGATGTAGTGGGTCTTGATACGTTGGTACACGTTGCCAAAGCGCTGCCACAAAATGTACCTGATGAAGCAAAAGAAATTTTTAAGCTACCTCCTTTTCTCGAAAAAATGGTAGAGAACAAGTGGCTGGGAGATAAAACAGGGCAAGGGTTTTACAAGAAGGTAAAAGGGACTAACGGCAAGTCGGACATATTGACGTTGAACCTGCAAACAATGGAGTATGGCCCGAAAGTGAAAACAAAATTTGCCACATTGGAAGCCGCAAAGCCGATAGATGACCTTGCTCAAAGACTGAAGGTATTGTATGCCGGGCAGGACAAAGCAGGTGAATTCTACAAGCTGTTTCACCATATGCTTTTTGCCTATGCCAGCAACAGAATACCTGAAATTGCAGACGAACTGTACAAAATAGATAATGCACTCAAAGCAGGATTTGGCTGGGAAATAGGTGCTTTTGAAAGTTGGGATGTGCTAGGTGTAGCCAAAGTTGCCGAAAAGATGAAGACAGTCGGCATTGCACCTGCCGGTTGGGTTGACGAAATGATTGCAACGGGTAACACTACATTTTATAAAACAGAAAACGGGCAGCGTAAGTATTACGATGTAGGCACTAAAACATACAAAGCCATACCCGGTAGTGGCACTTTCATACTACTAGAACATCTGGATGAACAAGTGGTATGGAAAAACAGTGCTTGCAAACTCTATGATATTGGCGATGGTGTGGTAGCCCTCCGCTGGAATACCAAAATGAATAGTATAGGCGGCGAAGTATTGGAAGCTGTGCAAAAATCGGTAGTCATAGCAGAAGAAAAATATAACGGACTTATTATTGCTAATGGCGGTCCCAACTTCAGCGCGGGTGCGAATGTGGGATTGATATTTATGTTTGCTGCCGAGCAGGAATATGACGAACTGGATATGGCTATCCGCCAGTTTCAGAACGCAACTATGCGGTTGCGATATAGCAGTATACCCGTAGCCATAGCTCCGCATGGCATGACGCTGGGTGGCGGTTGTGAGATGTGCCTGCATGCAGATACCGTGCAGGCAGCAGCAGAGAGCTATATTGGGTTGGTAGAGATGGGCGTGGGCCTGATACCTGGCGGTGGTGGTACAAAAGAAATGGTAGTACGTGCAAGTGACAGAAACATAAAAGAAGACATAGAGTTGAATTATTTGCAGCAGTTATTCATCAACATAGGTACTGCCAAAGTATCTACCTCTGCTCATGAGGCGTATGAACTATCCATACTTCGTAAAGGTACAGACAGTATTTCTCTGAACCCGGACAGGCGTATTGCAGATGCAAAAAGAAAAATACTGCAACTGCACGAACAGGGCTATACACAACCCGCACCCCGTAACGATATTAAAGTGCAGGGGCGCAGCGGGCTGGGCGCGTTGATGGCAGGCATACATGGTATGTGGCGCGGCAACTACATCAGCGACTATGATAAATTCATTGCAGAAAAACTGGCGCATGTAATGTGCGGCGGCGACCTGAGTGGTCCAACGATTGTCAGCGAGCAATATTTATTAGACTTGGAACGCGAAGCATTCCTAAGCCTGTGCGGGCAACGCAAAACACTGGAACGTTTGCAAAGTATTTTACAAACAGGCAAACCTTTAAGAAACTAAACAGTTTGAGGACATTTGTGCTGTATATTATTTTATTAGTAGCTACTGCTTCGCAAGTACATGGGCAGAGCGTGCAGCAGGTTGAGCAGGATATACTCGGATACCTCAGCAAAATACAATACTGGCGTTATGAATATTCGGCAGAGGACACAAATTTCTCTGCTGAAGTATCACCAGTTGATACGATTGAAGTTGCTAACAGAGAATTACTTCAGTATTTTCTGAAAGTAGGTGTAAACAACCAGACTATGCTTTCTGCCCCATTTAACCTATTGGAAAAAGCAGATATAAAAATTGTTACCTCGCCTGATAAGAAAATGCGCATATATAGCTGGGACACACATACAGGTGGCACAATGCATTTTTTCAATACAGTCGCACAATACGAAACAGGCAGTGGTGTAACTATTACTGAAATACGTGACAAGCCAGAGCATTACAAAGACAGTATGATACCCGGCAATACTTATAACTTAATATATACAATGGCAGATAAAAGCGGCAAAAAATATTATCTTCCTGTTTACACTGCTATCTATTCTACCAAGGATGTAATGAAGGGAATACGTGCTTTCTCAATAGAGAATGGCAAGCTTTTGGATGCTGAAATATTCAAAGCAACTAATAAGACATTAAGTAGGATTGAGTATGGTTATGACTACATGACTAACTATAGTTTCAAGAAAATGAAAGAAGAATATACCCTGTATATCAATAAACAAAAGTTGTATATACCAGTGGTTGAAGGTGAAAAAATAACAGGCAGGTGGTTGATATATGTTTGGAACGGAGAACAATTTGTTTTTGACAAAAATGCTAAGTAAGAATATAATATACTGTATATGCACAGCGGCGATGCTATGTATCGCATCTTTAACGGGATATACACAAACAGACCCGATAACGACTGCACGTAGCTTCGCAGAGAAAAAGGAATACGCTAAATCGGCGGAATTGTATCAAAAAATATATGACAAAAACCCCGCTGACTACGACGTGTACAATGAATATGTGGAAGTACTATTGGCACTTAAAGATTATAAGCAGGCAGAAAAAATTATTGATATACAAAAGCAAGTACGCCCGGGCTTCCCTTTGCCATATATAGATGCCGGCAGGGTGCAATTGGCAAATGGCAAAGACAAAAAAGCAACAGAACAATTTGAAGAAGCTATTGCTAAACTAAATGGCGACGATAACTGGACAAGACAGACAGCTAATAAGTTTTCAGAAATAGGGCAAGACGATTATGCCATCAAAGCGTATGAGAAAATACGTGACCAATTCAGAACTGCATTTATGTATGCGGGGCCACTATCACGGATGTATGCTAAAAAAGGCGAAACTGAAAAAGCCATCAGTATCATGTTGGATGGCGGGCAACCGTATATGGTAAACGCAGGTGAAGATACCAAAACAGGATTGTTAGAGATATTGGGCAACGACCCTAAAAAGCTATTGGCAGGGCAAAAAGCCATCATTAAAAAAATTAACGAACAACCCGACAATCCGTTTTATAGTGATTTGCTGACATGGCTCTATACACAGAAAGATGATTGGGATGGCGCATTGATGCAAACAATCGCATTAGATGAACGATTTAAAGAACAAGGTGAGCGCATATTGGATTTTGCACGCTACGCTGCCAAGGAAGAACAACATGAAATAGCCATCAAAGCATATGAAGAGGTAATTAATACAGGGAACGACAAGCCATACTATACCATATCGAGAATAGAGAAATTAGGAGTGCAGTTTGCACAGTTGCAAAAGAACGTATCCTATACTCCGGCAGATGTTGCAAATCTTGTAAAACAATACGATGAGTTTTTTACACAATCGCCGCAATACTACATAAACGATGCAGTACGCGAATATGCCAAGCTACAGGCACAATACAATAACAATCCCAAAGCGGGTATTACAATACTGAAAAAAGCATTAGAGCAAAACGGCATTACCAAATTCCTGAAAGGACAATGCAAACTGCAATTGGGAGATTACTATATACTGGATGGAGAAATATGGGAAGCATCGCTGTTGTATAGTCAGGTAGATAAAGACTTCCGGGAAGATTTGCTGGGCGAAGAGGCCCGTTTCAGAAATGCTAAGCTTGCCTATTACCGTGGCGATTTTGACTGGGCACAAGGCCAGCTTACGGTACTGAAAGCATCTACGGCAGAACTGATTGCTAATGATGCACTTTACTTGTCAATACTAATTACGGAAAATCTGGCAGAGGATAGCAATTATGTACCGCTTCGCCGCTTTGCATATGCAGATTTATTACTGTTCCAAAACAAAGACAAAGAAGCCGCAATATTGCTGGATAGTATTGTTACATATTTCCCTGAGCATCCTTTGTACGACGATATATTACTACAAAAAGCAAAACTGGCACAGAAACACAGGGAATATGATAAAGCCATCAGCTACCTAACCACTATACATGATAAACATGGAAAAGATGTATTGGGCGACGATGCGGTGTACCGAATGGCAGACATATATGAACACTACCTGCACAAGCAAGATCTTGCAAAAAAATATTACGAAATGCTGATACTTGAATATCCGGGAAGCACCTATATACAAACAGCCCGCAACAGATTGAGTGCACTACAGACAGGCACTATAGTACCCTGACAGGCATGAAGCGTTGGCCACTACAAGAAGCATGGTTTTGGGAACGTGCACCGTTCTTTCGATTATTATTGCCTTTGATAGCAGGGATATTATTGTATGACAATATTATCCCTTCGCTGAATTACACACCGATACTCACCGTTGCAATAATAGCTGGCATTTCGTTTGCCATTGTTTCTTTATTTCCATCGCAAACAAAAACGTTCAGGCATCTTCGGTTTGGCACGCTTCATGTAGCTCTGATAGCTGCCACATGGTTGTTAAGTTATCATAACGACATCAGAAATAATGAAAAATGGTTTGCTGCAAATAAAAGCCGTGCTTATGTTGCTCGTATTACAAGCCCACCAATTGAAAAAGAAAAAACATGGAAGCTGAAAACAGAAGTAATCGGCACAAGAGATGGAACAGGCAAAACAATAGGTGATGCGTTTGTGTATGTCTATAAAAACAAGCTGCCTTTATTGCTTTCACAAGGCGACACCATCATATTACCTGCAAAATGGCAACCGGTACAAACAAGCGGAAACCCTTTTGAGTTTGATTATGTTGCTTATTGCAACAGGAACAATATCTACTATCAACAATTTTTAGCTTCTGATGAACTAGTGTTATATAACACTGCATCGCGGAAAGACATACCGTGGGTACAGCGTTTACACAATAAAACAGTTGACATACTGCAGCAATACATAAAAGACAACAAAGTAGCTGGGCTGATGCAGGCTATGCTGGTGGGGGAAGAAGCCAATTTGGATACAGACATCCGGCAAGCATATTCTGACACTGGTATCATACACATCATTGCCATTTCGGGCTCGCATATTACGTTCTTTTTTCTTGTCATTGCGTTTGCACTAGGATGGATAAAACATAAAAAATGTAAGTGGATAAAATACATTGCTGCTATTCCGTTGGTGTGGCTATACGTTGCCATGAGCGGAGCACCACCTAGTGCTGTACGTGCAGCGATGATGTTTTCTATTCTAGGTATTGGTTTTGCGTTGGATAAGCAATCCTATAGCCTGAATCATTTATTTGCTACAGCCTTTATATTACTATGCGCTGAGCCGATGTGGTTGTATGCCATTGGTTTTCAACTATCGTTTGTTGCCGTATTATCGCTGATACTGTTTTACCGGCCCATTTATAAATTATACACACCTGCAAACTCTATTGTAAGACTACTATGGCAGGTAGTAGCTGCTAGCTTGGCTGCAGAAGTGTTAGTTGCACCATTAGTAGTATATTATTTTCACTTGTTCCCTCTGATGTTTATCATAGCCAATGTAGCCGCCTATTTATTTATGGGCATGGCATTGATAGGCGGCATGTTGTTAGTTGCTTGCAGCACCATACCGCCAATAGCTACAGCCATTGGTGCGGTTATAACATATATTGTTTCTGTTTTCAATCGGTGGGTGTATGCTTTGCAGGAATTTAACCCGCCGTCATTCAGCTTTTTGCAAGTAAGGATGGCAGAATTATTATTACTCTACCTGATAATAGCGGGTGTGGCAGTGTATGTTTTGCGTCAAAAGAAAGCAGGGTTATATGTGGCGATTATTTCCACCATCATTTTTTTAATATCCCTCAATATAAACGAATGGTATGCGCTACATCAGCAGCGATTGATTGTATATAATATGGGCAAAGCAAACCATATAGAATTGATACAGGGTAAACAATACAGTATATTGAGTACAGATACAAGCCTGAGTAACGGAAAGAAAAATTATGTACTGAAGCCTACACATACAGGCTACCATGCATGGCGCAGTAGTAATACATACAACAAAGACATTGTATATCTCAACAATCAGTCGGTATTGATACTGCATAAAAATCCGGCAACAAATAATCCGTTCCATGTAGATTGTGTAATCATCAACTATAAAGCAGATGCCAGAGATTTACAACACATAAAAACCACATTCTCGCCCAAACAAGTAGTTGTAGGCAATAACCTACCTCGTAGCCAAACAGATGTATTTATTAATCAAGCCCAAGTACACGGTATCAATCTATGGGTTGTATCCAGAAACGGTGCGTTTGTATTATGAGTTTACTGGCTGTTTTATCTATCTTTGCGGCTCAATTTCGTACTATTAAATAGTTTTTGCATGAATCGCAGCATCAAGTCGGCACTTATTTCTGTTTTCTATAAAGATGGCTTGGAGCCGATTGTCCGCAAACTGAATGAACTGGGTGTTACTATCTACTCTACCGGCGGCACACAAAGTTTTGTAGAAAATCTGGGCATCCCTTGTGTGGCTGTAGAAAGTGTTACAAGCTATCCCTCTATTCTCGGCGGACGTGTAAAAACATTGCATCCCAAAGTATTTGGAGGCATATTGGCGCGTCGCGATTTTGCTGAAGACCAGCAGCATGTGCACGAATATGAAATACCATTACTCGATTTAGTGATTGTTGACCTATACCCCTTTGAGGAAACTGTGCGTAGTACCAATGACGAGAAAGCCATCATTGAAAAAATAGACATAGGCGGTGTATCGCTCATACGCGCTGCAGCCAAAAACCATCAGGATGTTTGCATTGTAGCTTCGCGCAACCAATATACTGATTTGCTGGAATTACTCAACACACAAAACGGTGAAACTACGCTGGCAGACCGTCGCAAAATGGCTGCGGCTGCGTTTACAGAATGTGCACATTACGATGTTGCCATTTCAGACTATTTTGCTAAAGGCACTGATGCTATAGAATTTCAACTGGCAGTTGCTAATAAACAACCACTACGCTATGGCGAAAATCCACACCAACCCGCAGCTTTCTATGGAGATATAGAAGCGCTCTTTACCAAGTTGAATGGCAAAGAACTTTCTTATAACAACCTGGTGGACGTAGATGCCGCTTGTCAGATAATTGCTGAATTTACAAACCCTGCCTTTGCCATCATCAAGCATACTAATGTGTGCGGTGTTGCTGAGCGTAGTGATATATTAACAGCATGGGAAGCTGCATTGGCAGGCGACCCGGAAAGTGCATTTGGTGGCGTGTTGGTAAGTAACCAAACAGTCAACATAGCTACGGCACAAAAAATAAACGAGTTATTTTTTGAAATACTGATAGCTCCGGCTTTTGATGAAGATGCCCTGACTCTGCTGAAGAGCAAGAAGAACCGCATATTGCTGCAACAAAAACAAAATTTTTATCCTGAAAGAGAATACAAGCGCATACTGAACGGCGTGCTGGTGCAGGATGCAGATAAAACCAACTATGCCGAATGGACGGAAGCAGGCGGACGCAACACTACTGAAGTTGAAAAACAGGATTTAATATTTGCCAATATCATCTGCAAACATTTGAAATCGAATGCTATTGCATTGGTAAAAAACAAACAATTAGTAGGCAAGGGCTGCGGACAAACCAGCCGTATAGATGCACTCCGCCAATCTTTAGAGAAAGCCAATCAATTTGGCTTCAATCTGGAAGGGGCAGTTTTAGCATCAGATGCTTTCTTCCCGTTCGACGACTGTGCCCGTATGGCTCATCAGGCAGGCATCACGGCATTGATACAACCAGGCGGCTCAGTACGTGACAATGATACTATACAGTACTGTAAAGACAATAATATAGCGTTGGTGATAACAGGTGTTCGCCACTTTAAGCACTAATGCTTATATTCACAGTCTATGGTATCCATCCTCATAGACAATGATTTACTCTTACGCAGTTATCAGGCAGAAGACGCTGCAGACCTTTTTCGTGCAGTTGACGAGTCGAGAGAACATTTGCGCCCATGGCTGTTGTGGGTAGATCGTACTACTAAGCCCGAACATTCGCAGCTATTCATACAATCATCCCTGCAATGGCAAAACAATCAGGAAGGGATAGCTCTGGGTATTTTTCTGAACAGAAAAATAATTGGTGGTATCGGTATGCACCATTGGGACCATACACTGCAAAAAGCACAACTTGGCTATTGGGTAAGCAAAGAGCATGAAGGGAAAGGCATAGTATCTGCTTGTTTGGAAAGGTTTATCGACTTTCTTTTTAATAAAGTAGGGCTAAATAAACTGGAAATACATTTTGTAACAACCAATAAGCGTAGTGCAACGATTGCAAGCAGATTCGGGTTCAAAACAGAAGGCATTATACGCGATAGCTACATCATAAATGGCATGTTTACCGATCTTGTTGTAACTGGTTTGCTCAAACAGGAGTGGAAAGAGAAAAAGTAAATACTCACTACATTTCTACATCCCTTCGATTTATGAAGATATGCCTTGCACAGTTCAGTTGGCTATAATATACTCCTGTTAACACCAAAAGGTTGACAATCCCTCATCCACCCTTTATCTTATTCCAGGTATCATAGAGGCTTTCCTGTGCAGGGCGGTTAGCCGGTATTTCTTTAAGTGGTTCGCAAGGTGAAGCATGTTGGTACATATCCTGCGGCAGGCTTTGATATAGTTTTGTACCTTTTGTTTTCCAATGTATCATTTCATCGCTCACTTCTTTTATTACCTTGCCGGGGTTGCCAACTACTAAACTTCGTGGCGGTATTTTGCTGTTAGCTGCAATAAATGATAGTGCACCTATGATACACTCATCACCTATCTCTACATCATCCATCACTACACTATTCATACCCACCAATACATTTTTGCCAATAGTAGCACCATGTATTATGGCCCCATGACCTATATGCGCACCTTCTCTCAGCAACACCGTTACACCGGGAAACATATGTATCGTACAGTTTTCCTGCACGTTACAACCATCTTCTATTACAATGCCACCCCAGTCGCCACGCAAGGCAGCTCCCGGACCTATATATACATCCTTACCTATTATTACATTACCCGTCACCACCGCTTGTGGGTGAACATAGGCGCTTGGGTGTACCACAGGTATAAAGCCTTTGAATGAGTAGAACATAATTCTTAATATTATTCGTACTTAGCGATAACTTCTATTTTTCCTACAATATGAGCGTTGAAATTCTGTAAGTCTTCAGCGGGTATCCAAAGCTCATCATGCAATTCTCCACCAACATTCTGCACTTCATATTTTGACAAATAGTTTTCTTCTACCTCAAATCTGGTAACATAACCTACACCATATGCAGGAACATTCCATTCAACTGTTATTTGCGTTGCATACGCTTCATTCATAACAGGATAAAAGAATGGTTGTTCTGGTAAACGAGGTGGAAATCTTTCCCAACCTGACTCTTCTATTAATGCAAGTTCCGCATTTGCTACTGGTCTATACAGTGTTATTGTTTTCATATTTTCAATAAAAATAAAGCTATTTTATATCAAGGCACTGGGTCAAACCCGCTTTTACCCCACGGGTGGCAGGATAGGAAACGCTTTAGTGCCATACGCCCGCCTTTCCATGCACCATATTTATTGATGGCTTCTACACCGTACGCACTGCATGTAGGTGTATAACGGCATTTCGCACCCAAAAGTGGTGATATAAATGCCTGATAAAATCTAATGACCCAGATAAATATCCTTTTCAGTGGAAAGTATTTAGTAAAAAGCAGAAAGAATACAATTCAAAATTAACAGCTTTACAGTTTCTATGCTGTAGTTTTTTGTACTATTTCTTGCAACCCACCTATCGCTCTTTGTACCGACTCTTCTATGGTTTTGTAATCAGCTAGGTCTGTAGAAGTGTAGAGCATAAAAATGTGTATCTGTTTATCAGGAGGGATGGCAATATATAATTGGTGTTTATGCAGCCGCCACGCTTCGCGCATAAGGCGAATAATACGGTGCCTTTGCACCGATTTTTTGAATTTCTTCTTCGGTACGGTAAAGCCCGCCATTGCCGGCGAACCATCGGCTCTGCGCTGCACTACCGTATATAGAAACTTTACGGGTGAAAAAGAAAACGCTTTCCCTGTTCGGAAAAGCGTATCAATATCTTGCTCGCGCTTCAGCCGCTCGTATGCTTTAAAAGTATGACGAATGGCAGATGAATTATGCTGGTTATTACTTAACGCGGCGCTCGTCAGAAACTGTCAACTTATGACGACCCTTTGAACGGCGAGAAGCCAATACTTTGCGACCATTAGCAGTTTGCATACGCTTACGGAAACCATGTACTGATTTACGACGGCGGCGGCTTGGTTGATACGTACGTTTCATAATCTATACTTTAAAACCCTGCAAGGCAGGTATTGTTTTTTCTAAAATTAAGGAGTGCAAAGGTAATGGTAATATTCTTCCCTGCCAAATAAAGAACTGGCTTTTTTACATAAAAAAGCCCTGTAAATTGCTTACAGGGCTTCATATATTGTTTATTTAAATTATTTATTTGCCGCCTTTGTTATAATACTCGCGTATTTGTTTACCCATAGGGTTGTTAGGGTCAATAGCTTCTATTTTCTGGATATTTTCCAATGCTTTGGCTTTATCCTTTTTATTGAAATGGTAAAGCGCAAGGTATTGGTAGGCATACATCAGGTCGTTATTTTTTCTTTCGTAGCCTTGCTGAGATATACCCAGCCATTTTTCAATAAAAGGTAGCGCGCTGCCTTCTTTTGCCTCACTATCAACAGCCATTGCGGTACGTGCACGCCAGTATGTAGCAGACGGCTGGTCTGGAAATTTTGCTTCCATTAGCTCAAAGCCTTTGGCTGCAGCATCATAATCTTTACCAAACAACGCTGTATAGCCTGCCCAGTAATAGTCCAGTACTTTTGCATTATCCGGATATTCTGCAATAATCCTGCTATACCATTTAGAGGCTAACAACCATTCCTTCGAACTCTTGAGTGCTTCTGCATTTTCGCGGTATGCTTCAGATTTGTTTTTTGCAGTATCTATTTCTACAGCTTTGTTGAAGTAGCTGTTAGCTTCATCAGTTTTACTGTTTTGCAGCAATATCTTGGCATACATCCTGTAGTCATTAGGGAAGATTTTTGCGGGGGACTGCTTAGAGAAGTATTTCTCTGCATTCTTCAGCGCATTTACCGAGTCCTTCAACTCGTATTGGCTGAAAGCAAGAATACCATAGTAACGTACTTTTTCTTTGCCTTTACCCAACATCTCTTCTGCCTTAGCTACGGCTTCTTTATAGTTTTTGGCAAGGAAAAGGATGTCCATGTATTTTTCGATATCATCATCTGTCTTGTCGCTCAGTTCCAGATACTTCTCAATATTCTGTTTACTCAGTTCATATTTACCAACATAGCTATATGCATCTGCCAGATCACGATAAGGCAGTGGATTAGAAGGGTCTGCATCTTTTGCCTTACTCCAGTTCTCCAACGCCAGACTGTAGTTTTTAGCTACATACCACAGCTTACCGATACGTGAAAATGCTAATGAGTTTTTAGGGTCTTTCTCAGCCACTTTTTCATAGTTGTTCATGGCATCGCCGCCGCCACCACTTGTTTTCTGAAACGCATCACCCAAAACAATACGTGTGTCGTTATTGTCGTAGTTGGTCAACGCGGTTTTCAGCCAGCCTATAGCCTGATTAGGGTCACCACCATCTGTATAAGTAATAGCTTCTGCGGCATACTTCAGTTGTTCCCATTCTTTCTTCTTAGCCTTGGCAGCAAGCTCTGTAGCTGCTTTCATACCCTCGTCTACCTTACCCTCAACAAATAGTACTCGCGCTATGCCAGCCATATTAGCATAGCTATTGGGGTGTTTCATAAATATTTCGCGCGCTTTGTCTTTATTGCCAATCTGCAATTCGCTCAGCCCCCAATAATAATTTGCAAGCGGGTTGGTTCCTGCAAGCGGTTCCAGTATCTTTTTAGCTGTCTGGTAGCGCTCGTAGTTATACATTTTCATTCCCTCTTCCAGCGTCTGTGCCTTAACGTTAACGGTCAGCGCTACTGCTGCTGCCATCATTACGATTGATTGTTTCATTTTCATTTTTTGTACTTTTTATGTACAGCTGTTTCTATAATTAGACGTTTAAATTTTACTGTGATTTAGTATTTACCCCTGCCTCGCGAAAAATAATATTGCTGCGCAAAGGGAATAGCCTTGCCTGTTTGAATATCAATTGCCCCCTTTCCTCAGAAAGAAACTTAGCAAAGCCTGTGCCCAGGCCAGGATACGTTTCGCGGTGTATATAGTATAGTTTGCGGGTGAGGGGGTACCAATTAGGTGCTATATAAGCCTGATAGGGTTGGTACTCCTTTTTAGTACTGTCATTTACGATAGCTACTACACGCACATTTTTTATAAATGCCAATCCTTCCGGGTCGTTATAATCGCTGATATAGCTAACACCTACAAAGCCTATTGCATCCGGATTGCCGGCAACATATTGTATAACACTATCGTTGCCCTTTGCTGCATACACATTGCTACCCAACTTACCACCTGCCAACAGCGAGTCTGTAACATACCGCACTGTACTGGAGCCTTGATTATCAAACACTACAGTATATTTTTTATTGTACACACCCGTAATAATACCTTGCAACTGGCTACGGCTCAGTATTGTATCTGTAGATGCTTTGTTCATAATTACCGCCATAGCATCTTTTGCTACTGCCAGCGACGTACTTACAATTTTGTTGCTTTCCAATACTGCTTTTTCCTCTTTGCTCAAATCGCGGGTTACCAATATCAGCCTTGCATTACCGCTCAGAAAGTCCTTAATGCACTCCGTTTCAGACTTGTAATGGATATTTACATGCGCATCGGGGAAACTGCTATCGAATACCTGTTTTTGCTGTTCTATAATGGGTTTGTAAGTTTCGTCAACACTTATATCAATAATGCCACTTACCAAATTGTCGGTTGGTTTATCAGACGGCTTATCATTGCCGCAAGATGCAGCAGTGGCAAGTAACGTAGTGCATAGTATTGTATATAATAAACCTTTTTTCACGGACTGCAATTTTAACCAATATTCTAAAAAAACGTATGGAAACTCTTTATGTTGTAACATTAATTTAACAGCGTGTCAGTACTGTGTAAAAATCTGCCTATTTACCACTCATGGCTTTAGCATCCATAATGCCGCGCCATATCCTGAAACCGCCATATACTACCAATAGTCCGCCAAGGCTATAGGCTATACCGGCCGATAACTCTATGGCACCAAACTGCTTCATATTAAACATCACTACTGCGAAGCAGAGGTACATGATGCCCATTACGATGTGTCGGTAAGCTTTCAGCTTGTCGTAGCCAGATGGTTTGGTATCTTTTTCAATAGACATGACTCATTTCTTAATTGAGGTGCAAAATTAGTTTAATATTTTATTGCGTTAGCAGTTAAAATCATATTATTCTACCTGCATCATACCATATAGATACAAAAACCACGCAAATCCACATCGCTATGCAGGTTTTTAACGAAGCATTATAGAAAAGCAAAACCCGCCAAAGGCGGGTTGAAAACGTTTAGGTTATTGCAAATATTTTTGTTTGAAAGCTTGTAGTTCCTTAGCAAATGCTGGCTGATTCAACTCATATGCTCTACGTTCAAGCGCATAATAAGCTTTAAACAATTCATCAGCGGCAGGTTTATTATTTTCTAAACCTTGTAGCTTTTGTATATACGGTTCATAATTGTTGTTCCACAATAGTTTATTATGCCTGCTATCCCACATTTGGGTAATTTCCGCATCTGCATAGGTAAGTTTAGTTGATATATTGCGCTTATCTTTTCTTGTCCGTTGTATCAGATATACAGCATTTTTCTCCTTTATTAAAAAATGTTTTTTACCTGTATATAAACTGTCATGTTGTTTTACAAGTGTATCGAACAAACCAGTATGTATGTTGCTTTTTATTTCTGATAATCCCTGTACATACGCAGTATCTCTTTGTACAATTACAAAATCATCCCAAGTATGTAACACAACATATCGGCAATGATACAAACCATCAGCTATCTGTGCATTAGTAGTATTAGTACCAAGACAAAGCACACACGCTAGTATGATAAGTACCCTTTTCAAGCTCTATACTATTCAAACCCCCTTTGCGCCTTAGCGGTTAAAAAACTTATTACTTTCTACTTACTACTAAAACCTATGGCACTTCTACCGCATTCAGTATCTCATTCAGTATATGTTCGCTGGTTATGTTTTCGGCCTCGGCCTCGTAGCTGATGCCTATGCGGTGGCGCATTACATCGTGGCACACAGCACGTATGTCTTCAGGTATTACATAGCCCCTGCGCTTAATGAACGCGTATGCCTTAGCAGCCAGTGCCATACTGATGCTGGCACGTGGCGATGCACCGTAGCTTATTAACGGTTTAAGCTTATTCAGTTTATACTCCTCAGGAAAGCGGGTAGCGAATACGATGTCTAATATGTATTGTTCTATCTTCTCGTCCATGTATACCTCGCGCACCAGCTGGCGTGCCTTCAGTATTTCTTCGGGCGATACAACAGCGTTAATTTTTGCCGCACCTGCGGGGTTCAGATTTTGGCGTATAATGTGTCGCTCCTCTTCTTTCTTGGGGTAAGTAATCACCACTTTCAGCATAAAACGGTCTACCTGTGCTTCCGGCAGTTCATATGTACCTTCTTGTTCTATGGGGTTTTGTGTAGCCAGTACAAGGAAAGGCTCTTCCAGCTTGTAAGTATTATCGCCAATAGTTACCTGACGTTCCTGCATGGCTTCGAGCAAGGCACTCTGCACTTTGGCAGGAGCACGGTTTATTTCATCTGCCAGTATGAAGTTGGCAAATATGGGGCCCTTACGTACCGCAAACTCATGTGCTTGCGGGTTATACACCATGGTACCCAGCACGTCGGCAGGCAGTAGGTCCGGAGTAAATTGTATGCGGGCAAAACGTGCATGGATGGCTGATGCCAGCGATTTGATGGCAAGCGTTTTAGCAAGCCCGGGCACACCTTCCAGCAATACGTGGCCATTGGCTAGCAAGCCTATTAACAGTCGCTCTGTCATGTGCTTTTGGCCAACAAGTGTCTTGTTCAGCTCCATCATCAGCAATTCTATGAAGGCACTTTGTTGGTGGATGCGTTCATTCAGTTCTCGTACGTCAACAGATGTAGTACTTGATTCCATAATACGGTATAGTATATAATTGGCAATATATTACATCTCAAAAATATTAAGCGGGTTATTTTTGGGCTGTTAAAACTGCGTTAAACCGTTACCCGTAAATCTCATTGAGGGGATGTAGGGGTTTCCCTACCTTTGCAGCCGATGGAAAATTTTGAAGAACGCTGGATACAGGTTGAGTTTATGCTGCGCGACCGCTTTGGTAAGGTACCCGATATGGAAAGCATCCTTTTTTTGATTGGGGTCAATGAATTGGACAAGCTGCCGGCAAAAAAATATTCTAAAGAACAAAAACAAGACCTGATGCACATAGCCGTATGTAGCTTACTCAGCCGCCGTGGTTATTACGAATATAAAGGACGCGATGGCGATGGTTGGCCCCACTACGATCAGGTAACAACCATAGAAGCCACTGGCTTGCAAACACAGGAACGTGTGCTGAAAGAATGTATCATTGAGTATTTTGAGGGGTAAATAGAATTGCCTCCTTAATCATTATTAGATGGCATTTTTATCATTAATTTTATGTATATTTGTTATAGAATATAAATAATCTTTAACCCAATTGCATACCATATCACACAACAAAACCACTGCAACAAATCGCAACAAGTCTTTTCCTTATATCACTGTCAATCAATGTATTAGAAAAATGAAGTTTTGCGTCCTATCGTATATTGCAACAAAACGCAACAAATTGCCTCTTGCATAATTGAATAATTAAGCCCTACCTTTGCATCGTTGTTGGAAACAACAACACGGGGTGCCTTAATACAAGGGCTGAGATTATACCCGCTGAACCTGGACCGGGTAATGCCGGTTAGGGAATAGCAGATTCAGCTACCATATTTTGTTGCAGTACCGTTTGGGTGTTATATGTGTTATGGCCTACACACATGTACATACCACGGACGATATAGCGATAAACAGGTAACAGCATGGTACCCCATCATTTTGTAAACAAAAAAAACAAATGATGCCATGCAGCATTTCAACAAATCAATCGTAGCATTGGCGGCAGCTCTAGCAGCCACACAAGCCACAGCGCAGGAAGACAGCGCAAAGACGCAGAAAGCATTGCAACCAGTAGAAGTACGCTCACTACGAGCCGGCAGCAATGCACCTTTCGTTACCACAGAGGTAAATGCTAAGGATATTGAAAAGGCCAACCTCGGACAAGACCTGCCCTACTTGTTGCAATACACACCATCGGCAGTAGTAACCAGCGACGCTGGTACAGGTATTGGCTACACAGGTGTACGTGTACGCGGTACAGACGGCGTACGCATGAACGTAACACTTAACGGCATACCTGTGAACGATGCGGAGTCGCAGGGTACATTCTTTGTCAACTTCCCTGACCTTGCCTCATCAACAGGCTCAATACAGTTGCAGCGCGGGGTGGGTACATCCACCAATGGTGCAGGAGCTTTTGGTGCTACCATGAGTATCAGCAATATGCTACAGATGGACAAAGCAGGCGCTGAAATCAGTAACAGTTACGGCTCTTTTAATACATGGAAGCATACCGTAAAGGGAGGTACAGGGCTGATGAAAAATGGTTTCCAGTTTGATGCACGCTTATCAAAGATTACATCAGACGGATTTATAGACCGCTCTGCCAGCGACCTGAAGGCTATCCAATTGATAGGCGGATGGAAACTGAGTAAAAAGACATCGCTGCGCTTTATGATGATGACAGGTAAGGAGAAAACAGGGCAGGCATGGAATGGTGTGCCGCAAGACTCTTTGCAGACCAACCGCACATATAACGAATTAGGCAAAAAAAGTGATGGTACGTATTATAACAACCAAACCGATAATTATCAGCAAGACTACTACCAGTTGTTTGCCGACCACAAATTCAGCAAATACCTAACCGGACATGTAGCTTTGTTTATGACACGCGGGCGTGGGTATTATGAAGAATACAAAGCAGGTGAATCATTCAGTACTTATGGCTTGAAAGATTACATCACACCATCCGGTAACGATACCATCACCAGTACCGACCTGATACGCCAGCTATGGCTCGACAACTACTATTATGGCTCTGTCTTCTCGCTCTTATATGAAAAGAAGCAAACACAATTAGCATTTGGTGGCGGATGGACACAATACCTCGGAGACCATTACGGATATATCACATGGGCTCAACTGAATGTTCCCGACAACTATCGTTGGTATATGCTGGATGCACAGAAGAACGACTTGAATATGTATGTAAAAGCGCAGCAGACAGTTGGTGATAAATGGATACTGTTTGGTGATTTGCAATATAGGAATGTGGCATACAGCATCAACGGCTTCCGCCGAAACCCAACACTTAGGCCGAATGCGGACTTCAGCTTCTTCAACCCCAAAGCGGGTGTTACCTATTTGTTGCGCAATACTTTCAGCCAGAAACAAAAACTGTACGCATCTGTTGCTGTTGCCAACAAAGAACCTAACAGAGACGACTTTGAAGCATCTCCCCTGAAACAACCCATTGCTGAAAGGCTATATGATTTAGAAGCAGGCTACGAAATCAATAAAAATAAATGGAGTGCCGCTGCCAATTTTTACTACATGATGTATCGCGACCAACTTGTATTTACCGGACAGATAAATGATGTGGGTGCATACAGCCGCACCAACGTACCCGAAAGCTACCGCATGGGTATAGAACTGCAAGGTGCTTATATAGCCAGCTATTGGCTGAAGCTGAATGCTAACCTCACACTGTCTGACAATCGCATTAAACAATATACAGAGTATATAGACAATTGGGACGACCCCAACTACGCGCAGGTAGCCGTAGTACACAACAATACACCTATCGCTTTTTCTCCAGCTACCGTTGCAGCAGGCGGTATCACTTTATCACCTTTCAGGTACATGAAACACGAGCAGGTGTTGGAGCTTGACATCATGGGTAAACATGTAGGCAAACAACATCTTGATAATTCGGGTGATGAGAAACGTACCCTAAGTGATTATACACTTTGCGATGTACGCCTGCGCTACGGCATCAAACTAAAGCCTTTCAAAGAGGTGCTGGCAACACTTGCGGTCAACAATATCTTCAACCAACAATACGCAAGCAACGGCTATGTATGGTATGTATACCAAACAGGTGGGCAGAATGTTGTAGATAACCGCTTCTTTCCGCAAGCGGGTATAAACTTCCTGGCAGGCCTTACGCTCAGATTTTAACATACCCTTGCATATCAGACAACAACGCCCGGCCATAGTCGGGCGTTGTTGTCTATACCGTTATAAGACGAATGAAAGCCCAAATGACATATAAAAACCTAATTTTACATGCCAAAATTGCCGGACAATTTAATTGGTAGGCTATTTGATAATTAAATCAGAAAAAGAATACAATATGTTAGGATATTATCTGATTGCGGGTATCATGTTTGTAGTAGGGATGATAGTGAGCAATCGTCTGAAGAGCAAGTTTAAAGAATACTCTGAAGTACCGCTGAATAATGGCATGAGTGGTAAAGAAGTAGCAGAGCGTATGCTGCACGAAAATGGCATATACGATGTACAGGTGGTATCTACACCCGGCTTTTTGTCAGACCACTACAACCCTGCTGATAAAACTGTGAACCTGAGCCCTGAAGTATATGGCGGGCGTAGCATTTCGGCAGCGGCAGTAGCGGCACACGAATGTGGCCACGCGGTGCAACACGCCACAGCATATAGTATGTTGCAGATGCGCAGCAAACTGGTACCCATGGTACAGATAAGTACCGTACTATCTCAATGGGTAATAGCTGCCGGTGTGGGTTTTATGGGCTTTGGCGGTGGCAACCAAACTATTTTGCTGATAGGTATAGCCTTGTTTGCAGTATCAACCATCTTCTCGCTCATCACATTGCCGGTAGAGTACGACGCCAGTGCAAGAGCATTGAAGTGGCTGGAAAGCACCAATGTAACTACCCGTAGCGAACACGACCAAGCAAGTGATGCGCTTAAATGGGCGGCACGTACCTATGTAGTAGCCGCCATAGCATCTGTAGCCAACCTTATTTATTTTATAATGATTTTCTTAAACCGTCGGGACGATTAATAACTGTATCTTGAACGACCGAAATTTGAATGATATGATCGTAGAACAATTATACACAGGCTGCCTTAGCGAAGCTGCCTATTTTATAGCAAGCGATGGTGAAGCAGCTATTGTTGACCCGCTACGCGATGTAGATGTTTACATACAAAAAGCAGCCGAGTTAGGTGTAAAAATCAAATATATATTTGAAACCCATTTCCATGCCGACTTTGTGAGCGGACACTTGGAACTTTCTAAAAAAACAGGCGCGCCTATTGTATATGGCCCTGAAACAAATGCCAAATTTGATTTTCATAAAGCTACGGATGGCGAAGAGTTCAGCATAGGTAAACTGAAACTGAAAGTGCTGCATACACCCGGGCATACACTGGAAAGCACTTGCTACCTGCTGCACAATGAGGAAGGCAAACAGTATTGCGTGTTTACAGGCGATACCTTGTTTGTAGGTGATGTAGGCCGCCCCGACTTGTTTAGCGGCAACCTGAGCAAAGAAGAACTGGCAGGTTTTATGTACGAATCTTTGCAAAACAAAATAAAGACACTGAACGAAGATGTAATAGTGTACCCTGCACATGGGCCGGGTAGCTCTTGCGGTAAAAATCTGGGGCCACAAACATTCAGCACCATTGGCGAGCAACTTGATAGTAACTATGCCTTGCAGGATATGAGCAAGGAAGAGTTTATAAAAGTAGTAACAGAGGGATTGAGCAAACCACCTGCTTACTTCCCTATCAACGCACGTATCAATAAAGAAGGCTATGACAGTCTTGATACCGTAATGAATACGGCCATGACGGCATTATCTATTGCCGATTTCAAACAGAAAGTAGCAGGCGGTGCTTGGATATTAGACACCCGCCATGCTTCGGTGTTTACTGAAGGATTTATACCTGATTCTATAAGCATAGGGCTTGAGGGGCGTTTTGCAGAATGGGCTGGCAGCCTCTTACCTTTCGACCAGCCATTGGTATTGGTAACGGAAGCAGGTAAAGAAAAAGAAAGTGCCATCCGCCTTTCGCGCGTGGGTATAGACAATGTGCAAGGCTATCTGGATGGTGGCTTTGAAGCATGGAAAGCGGCAGGCGAAACCATTGATATGGTCATAGATATAGAGCCGGAAGAACTGGCGATGGATATGCCACACGACAGCAAACTGGAAGTAATAGACGTGCGTAAGCCAACGGAGTTTGAAACAGCACACGTAAAAGGCGCGCACAACGCACCGCTTGATACATTGATGGACCCTATGAATGTTGCCATGATAGATACGGACAATAACCTGTATGTACACTGTGCCGGGGGCTACCGTTCTGTTATAGCATCATCGCTGTTGAAAAGGCAGGGCTACCACAACCTGCGCAATGTATTAGGTGGCTTTGGCAAGATAAAAGACGTAAAAGGCGTACCGATAGTAGAAGGCGCGAAAGTGTCTTGATGGGCTTTGTGATTTGCGTAGAACACCAACAAGGCGGAATATGCGAAACATGCTAGAATGAAAACTCCAACCCCATATTTAACCCTGCCGAACTGTATGGATGAGTAACGGTAGGGTTAGAGCTTGATGCTTTTTTACTATTTGAACTGTATTGTTGGGTTGTATTTGTTACATACCCGAATACGTTTTGATTATTGTAAAACAAACTGGTTAACTCAACAGATTTGATGTCTAATGTCAAAGAATTATAGTTTGTCTCAAATGAGAACATAACCCCATCAACTAGTTTGGCTTTAAAGCCTATGGCTCCAGAAATGCCTATGTTGAAACTGTGTTTGATTTTCTCAGATCCATATATAATTGTCTGCCTTCCGTTATTAACTTCATCATAGTAAAAGTCAGCTTCTATTCTGCTGATTACCGGAAGAATAATGCCTGTTCTTACATAAACTCGAAAATCCCTACCTGTTTCAAAAACAATTGCCGGATTTACGAACAGATTGTTAATCTTTCTGTAACTATAACGCTCTTTGGAACTATAGCTAATACGGTTATTTTCAAGATAGCCGGCATATTTTGTTCCGCTAAAAACAAATGAAGTATTCACTTCAAAGCCAATATTCTTTTTGAAAATGGCGCCTAAAGCTATATTCCCGTTGGTTCCGGCGCTGAAAGACGCACTTTTGACATTAAATGACAATGGACCGTTATTGCCATTAACGATTGTACCGTTATAGGGAATATTTATATAACCGGTACGTTGCCCCGCAACTGGTATGTTATGTCCCAGCCCAATGCGCAGATAGCCATAACTTTTGGCAGGTGTATTATTACTAACATTTTGAGCGCACAAGCCTGAACTGATAAATAGTGCAATGCAAATGAAGAAAGTTTGTTTATAAGTCATCAATATTCTATTTAATAATGTTTCGTGTTTAAGGTTGTTGTGTACGCACAAACTTAGTGTATCATTGTCTTATTTTTTGAAGCTCTTTACAAAATGGTAAATACAACTATGCCTTGTCGTTCAGCTTTTCCCACATTTCAGGAATACGCTTTACCCAGTTGATTTCTTTCATTTTTGTTTTGGCATCTTCTACAGGGCTGCCAAAGTATATTTTACCACCCTCTATTGTTTGTGCTACGCCGCTTTGTGCATACACTATCGCGCCTTTGCCAATAGTCAGGTCTTTGCTTACGCCCACCTGACCCCAAAGTATTACTTCATCTTCAATAATGGCTTTACCGCCCACACCTACCTGCGCAGCAAACAGACAGTTTTTACCAATCACTGCACCATGCCCGATATGTATGTGGTTATCAAACTTTGTACCCATGCCTATAATGGTATCACCACTCACGCCTTTGTCTATTGTACAGCAGGCACCAATTTCAACATTATCTTCTATTATTACTCGTCCGCAGCTTTCCAGTTTATCATATTGTGCAGCACGTTCTTTGCGGCGTTTGAAGTAAAACGCATCTGCACCAATAACAGTATTGGCATGTATAATAACATTATCGCCAATGATGCAATGATCATATATAACTACGTTGCCGTGTATCAGGCAGTTTTTACCAATCTTCACATGGCTGCCTACTACTACACCTGGTTGGAGGTGTGTACCCTCACCTATAATAGCCGTTTCGCTGATGTGTTTGTCGGATAGTATAAACTGACGGAAGTGAGTAACGATTTTTACATACACGCTAAAGGGGTCATCGCATACCAAGAGTGTTTTACCCTCCGGAAAATCAACCTCTTTATTGATAATAATGATGGTGGCAGCGGAGTTGAGGCATTTGCTGTAGTATTTTTCAAAGTCAACAAACGATATATCTCCCGGTGTTACTTTATGTATTTCGTTAATGCCGGTAGCTATCTGTTCGGTATTACCCAGCAACTTAGCACCTGTAAACTCGGCTAGCCATTGCACTGAAACCCCTTTTTCAAACTTCATATCCGTAAAAGTTTGTGCAAAAGTACGATAAGGCGATTTCATTATTGCTGCAAGTTTTCAGACCTTTAACGCTTTATTACTATGCTGCCATATTGCAACCTGAACGGTAAAATAACAGAAGCCGCCAATACACGGATAGTTACTGACAACAGGGCTTTCCGCTATGGGTATGGCTTGTTTGAAACTATGCTGGTAAGGGATGGTAATATAATGCTGGCCACATACCATTGGGAGCGACTTTTTGCAGGCATGAAAGCCCTGTGCTTTACACCACCAAAGCTGATGGAGGCTGATATGCTGGAGGCTGAGGTATTGAAGACTGTAAAGAAAAACAAAGCCGAAGCACTTTGCAGGATTCGACTACAGGCATTTGCAGATGGTGGCGGACTGTATGACGGGCAAAGCCAACGCCCGCAATACATTATTGAGTGCTATCCATTAGAAGAACACACAACCCGCCTTAACGAGGCAGGACTAGTGTTGGGTATAGCCGATGGCTTACAAAAATCTGCTGATAGCTTAGCCAATTATAAAACCACCAATGCACTCATCTACGCGCTGGCAGCACAACAAGCAAAGGCAAATAAGTGGAATGATGCACTCATTTTAAATATGTCGGGCAATGTTATAGAAAGTACCATTGCCAATGTATTCTGGACAAAAGACAGCAATATATATACGCCCCCGCTGACAGATGGCTGTGTGGCTGGTGTGATGCGCAGACATATCTTGGAGAAACTTCGCGTTACAGAACAAAGCCTTAACTATACGGCTTTACAAGACGCTGATGGTATGTTTCTTACCAATGCCATACGTGGCATTAAATGGGTAAAACAGGTAGGAGAAAAAAGCTATACGATAGATGCGGTGATACAGGTTATGAATAGCTTGTAGTTCTTCTCAAATTCTTACTGCTGTAAACGGCTACATTGAGTAAATTTGCAGCCTTATGACTAAGAAAGTACGTGTACGTTTTGCGCCAAGCCCTACCGGCGGCTTACACTTAGGTGGTGTGCGCACGGTTTTATATAATTACTTGTTTGCTAAACATCATGGTGGTGATTTTGTATTGCGGATAGAAGATACCGACCAAACAAGATATGTAGAGGGTGCGGAGCAATACATATACGACTGCCTTAGCTGGTGCGGTCTTGAACCGGACGAAAGCCCGCTGAAAGGGGGCCCTCATGTACCCTATCGCCAAAGCGAGCGTAAAGCCATGTATTACCAATATGCAAAACAACTGGTAGATGCGGGTTATGCTTATTACGCGTTTGATACCCCGGAAGAACTGGATGCCATGCGTGCCAACCTGAAAACAGAAGCCAACCCTACCCCGCAATACGATGGTAAAATCCGTATGCAGATGCGCAACTCGCTGGCATTGGGTATGGAAGAAGCGCAACGTCTGATAGATGCGGGTACGCCCTATGTAATACGCATTAAAATGCCGCAAAACGAACAGGTAGTGTTTACGGACATGATACGCGGCGAGGTACATTTTGACACCAACCTTGTGGACGATAAGGTATTGCTGAAAGCGGATGGTATGCCTACATACCACCTTGCAGTGGTGGTTGACGACTACCTGATGCAGATAACACACGCCTTTCGCGGGGAAGAATGGCTGCAGAGTGCGCCTGTACATATACTGCTGTGGCAATACCTGGGCTGGGGAGATGCTATGCCTCAATGGGCACACCTGCCGCTCATATTGAAACCCGACGGGCACGGCAAACTGAGCAAGCGCGATGGCGAACGCCTTGGTTTCCCGGTATTTGCTATGAACTGGAAAGACCCGAAAACGGGTGAAGAAACACAGGGCTTCCGGGAACGTGGTTTTTTGCCGGAGGCGTTTATTAATATACTTGCCATGCTGGGCTGGAACGATGGTACAGAGCAAGAGATTTTTACTAAAGAAGAACTGATAGCCAAATTTGACATAGGGCGAGTACATAAAGGCGGTGCGAAGTTTGACTATGAAAAAGCCAAATGGTACAACCACCAATACATACAGCGTAAAACAGACGCAGAGCTAATACCTTTAGTGAAGCCATATATAATTGCTCAGGGCGCAACCACGGACGATGCTTACCTTGAAAAAGTAATAGCCCTGATAAAAGAACGCTGTACACTACTGCCCGATTTTTGGGAGCAGGGACATTTCTTCTTTACCACCCCCGAAATAAAGGAGTTGGCTGCCATTACCGATAAATGGAACGAGCAGAAAAAGACATTTTTTGAAAGCTGGGCAGCCGGCCTTGATGGCATAACCAACTGGACACATGAAGCCATAGAAGCCTCTTTTAACGAAGTAATGGCAGCACAAGGGCTGAAGAAAGGCGATGTACTACTACCACTACGCATCATGCTGGTAGGTGGCAAATATGGTCCGGGGGTATTTCAGATTGCAGAAATGGTGGGCATTGAAGAATTAAGGACAAGGATACAAAGTGCGATAAATTAATATATAACTGGAGATATCACCCTTAATCAATCCTAAAAAAATGACAAAAAAACTGTTGGTACAATGAAAATTTCGTTATATTTGGTATTGCACTACACATAAAATTTTAAAATTTTAAAAAACAATTTAAAATGAAATCAAAATTTACTCTCTTGGCAGCTATGCTGGTATCAGCATCTGCTATGGCGCAGAAGACTTGCATTATTGAAGAGTTTACATCATCTACATGTCCTCCTTGCGCCTCAATGAATTCATGGTTAGATCCGTTATTTAGCACTAATAATGCAAATAAGTCTGGTTCAAATCTTGCTGTTATTAAATATCAAATGAATTGGCCCGGTACTACAAACTTAGACCCAAGCTATAATTCACATGGTGCAAGCCGCCGTACTTATTATGGTGTTAGTGGTATTCCTGACCATTATACAAACGGTGCTGCTGGAACAGGTAGTACTTCTGCTACAGTGCAAACTGAAATTGACGGATGTAAATCAGGTACTCCTGATGTAACTATTGCCTCTTCTTACACAGTTAAGAGTGTTTCGGCTACTGAAGATTCTGTATTTATTACTGTAACTGTAACTCCTAAAAAAGCATTGTCTGGTAACTATTCAGTACACATTGCTTTAACCGAGTCTTTCTACAACTATCCCGGAGCTTCTACATCTCAGAAAAACTACTACCATGTAATGCGCAAAATGTACCCAAGCGGTACCGGTACTTCTGTTAGCACTTGGGTAAATAACACACCACAAACATTTACTTTCAAAGACAAAATAACTATTGGTAGCCCGGTTCACCCAAGTTTTAACTGGTGGGGCAATCCTTACAACGGCCACATCATAGCTTTCGTACAGGACAATGGCACTAAAACAATTTTGAACAGTAGTGCTGCTGCTGCCAAATGGTCAACAAGTGTTGAAGACCTGAAAAATAACGTAGCTAACGTGAAAATAGTACCAAACCCTGCTACAAGCCAGGCTGGTATATTCTTTACGCTGAACGAAAATAGCAATATCGCTGTATCAGTTACAGACGTTATGGGTCGTGTAGTATATACTGAAAATGCACCTTACACTGCCGGTTCAAACCGCATAATACTGAATACTTCTTCTTTTGCTGCAGGTACATATAATGTTACACTGAGGTCAGAAACTGGCATGGTTTCTCAACGCCTTACTGTTGCTAAATAATTAATTTAGTTATTGAAACAAAAACGCCACGCTATG
>CALESY010000132.1 GCA_937919945.1 uncultured Chitinophagaceae bacterium
TAAGCCTAAATATTGCGCTGAAAGAATTTGAGGTATTGGATGCTACTGAAGTAAAAAGGAAAACGGCCCGTAAAAATGCAGCAGCTTTAAGTGATAAAGCGGCACCGGTAGTTAATCCAAAAACGAACACCCCAACCGGCAAACAACAGGTAGTAAAGCTATTGACAACAGCACGCCGGGCAATGACTGAGATTAATAAACTTGCCGTATCTGCTACTGATGCATATAATAGTGGTGCAACCGCGCAATTAATACTATTGGATAATGCATTATCAAGTATGGGTGTTATCAGTGCATTGAAAGGACCGGCGACCGATAATAGTAAACAATTCAATGAAGATATTATTAGTGCACGTGGTTATGTGGCTGCAGTGCAAGGGCTATTGCCGGCGACCGATTACAACATTGACAGCATTACAAGCGCCACAACAACATTAAGTGGAAGTATTGATAAGCTGCAGGTTTTTGGTGGTGTGTTTACCAGGCAGGTAGTTACCAGGCGTAGCAGTCAATCAATAGCACCTTTTACAACTTCATTATAATGGCTAATAAACAAGTGATCAGCAATGAGGGTGAACGCTGGGATAACATTGCACAGCGGGAATATGGTGATGCAAACCGTATGAATGAAATACGTGATGCAAACCCGGAAATTCCAACATACCACAAGCTACCTGGTGGCTTAGTTATAAATGTGCCTATAATAGAAAACAACAACGTGGCTGCAGATACAAAAAAAATGCCGCCATGGAAACAAGAGTAATGATTTATGGCAACGGCCAATTATAGAATAGAATATGAAGGGAAGGATATTACCAGGGATATTTCAGCCATGGTAACAGGTTTTTCATATACTGACAAGGTGGAAGGTGAAAGTGATGAAATTGAAATTGCATTAAAAAACGATAGTCTTATTTGGTTAGGCGATTGGCGGCCTCAAAAAAAAGATAAGATAAAAGCTGTAATTATTGATGAAGAAGGCCGTGAACTCAATTGTGGAATATTTACAGTAGATGAAGCAACCGGTAGTGGTGGACGTGATACGGGGGATATATACAATATCAAAGCATTGGCGGCCGGTGTTACTGATCCTATAAGAACCAAAAGGACAGTAGCACATGAAAATAAAACCCTTCAGGAAATTATTAATAAAATTGCCTCACGTCATGGATATACTGTAAAGGGTACCATTGCGAATTTCAAAATAAAGTACATTAGCCAGGTCCGGGAAAGTGATATGCAGTTTTTACATAAGTTGGGAATGATATACGGCTATGCCTTTAGTATTCGTTCCAACAGCATCATTTTCACACCAATAAAGGATTTACATCAAGCAACTGAGGTACTAACGATTGTACGGGATAAAGAAACAGATTACAGCTTTACAGATAAAAT
>CALESY010000133.1 GCA_937919945.1 uncultured Chitinophagaceae bacterium
GTACAATCATTATTTTAATAAGCTTCCTTCTATTGTACAGAATATTGAAGATAATAATTACAACAAATGGTTTGTTACATCTGAGGGTATATACTTGTGGTATAACAACAGAGCAAGTTTACACAAAAACGGATTGTTAGATGGTGGTGCGGGTATTAGATTCATGAGTAAACTATCAAATGGTTCTACCTGTTGGTGGAATAATAAGCAATTGCAACTTATAATAATTGATAATACAAACTCAAAGATTGACAGGATAACCCTGCCAAGTAAACTATTAAGTCTAACAGAGATAACACCAGATAAACTGCTATGTTGTTTTACACAAGAATCATCCATGTTGGAACTTGATTTAAAAACTAAATCTTTGAAAGACCCGTTCCCAGGTAAATCACTATGGTTTGAATCAAAAAATATTGCAGACTACAGAGCTATTTTAGATGCAAAAACCCGAGTCGGTAACAAGGCCAAATCTATTAGTGGTTACAACAGTATGTACCTGTCTTATATAAAAGGAATTGAGAAAATTATTAATGGAAAGTATATTATTCAATATGCCAGCATTGTTGGTACTATTCATGATACAACTGATAAAGTTACCGTTTCGCACAGTGTATTTGATAGGTTTTTGAAATTGTATTTTGATAGAGAAAACAATATCTGCTTTTTATGGAGTAAAACAAGTTTATTGCTGTATGACATCCCGACTAATAAATATATAACTATATCTGATGCAGCATTAAAACAACTGGGTATCAAAAATATTATAAACATTATTACGGATAAGTACAAGAATGTGTTTATCCATACTAATTCACATATCGTCGTTTTTAACCTGGTTAACAGGACATTTAAAATATTAAACCCACAAGTGAATTTAACAAACGTAAAAATTTCATTGCATAACGATAATATAGTGTTGGTCGGTCCGCAGGCCTTGTGTTATGCAAAGATACATGGTGAAGGTTTTTTTGGGGAATTCAGTTTTCTTCCCATTATTAGCAAAGAACCATTTAATACTGTCTATGATTTTGCTATTGGTGCAAAAGCAACTGCTTATATAAATACTGATAAGGGTTTGTACAATTTCTATGTGGATAGCCTTATATCTTCAGTTAACCCCTCTGTTAATAATGAGAACAAAATTCTTAAATTAAGCATCAACTTCCCATACAACAGAACTATTAAATATTCCGATACAGTTTTTTTATCAAAAGAAGACAATGTGATTCGTTTGAATGCAATAAATTTTTACGGTAAAGGAGAACGGAAGTACAGATACAGAATCAATGGATACAGCCAGTGGATAGAGTCTAACACCGGAGAGATTTTTCTGCCATCTTTGAAACCTGAGCGATATTACGAAGTACAGTGCTCTGTGAGTGACGATTGGTGGAGTTCGGACTTTAGTACGTTTTATTTATATAAAGAGCCATACTGGTGGCAGTCTTCAAAGTACGTACGTATATTTTGGGTGGCTGGTGTACTCCTTTTCGGCTTGCTGGTATTCGGAATTGTAATTACTACACGTTACTATGTAAACAAAACAAATGAAAAGAAAAGCCGTTTATTAGACCTTGAACTCAGAGCATTATATTCTCAAATCAATCCGCACTTCATATTTAATACATTAAGCTCTGCATTGTTTTTTATTAATAAAAAGAATTTTGACGAAGCGTACAATCATGTTAGTAAGTTTTCAAAGTTGCTGCGCTCTTACCTAAACTCATCACAAGAAAGGTATGTAACCTTAGCGCACGAAATAGGTATGTTACGTAACTATATAGAATTACAACAGATAAGGTTTGAAGAAAAGTTTGATTACGACATAACAGTTGATAATAAAATACCGGTAGATAATATTAAAATACCATCTCTGCTTTTACAGCCGTTAGTAGAAAATGCTATTAATCATGGTTTGTTTCACCTAAAACAAAAAGGGCGATTACTTATCAGCTTCAGGCAAGGGAAAAACAGTAATGAGATGGTGTGCACCATTGATGATAATGGTATTGGCAGACAACGTGCAGCAGAAATTAAAAAAGAAAGCACTACACAATACACCTCATACGGCACTAAGCTGACAAGGAAGCTGATAGATATTTTCAGCGAGTATGAACATATGAATATATACCTTGAGTATATTGATAAACAACTACCCGATAGGGGTACAACCGTACAGTTAACCATAAGAAACCTGAAATATGACGCGTAAATTCAATTACATCATTGTAGATGATGAGCCCAATGCAATAGAACTGCTGCAATCAAGAATGAGTATCCTTTTTCCTGCCAGTGAGTTAACTGGGTCTTATACCCGATGGAATGATGCGATGGCAGCACTATCTATACAAAGACCTGACATCCTTTTTTTAGATATATCTATGCCTGAAAAAACAGGGATAGACTTTCTGAAGCTGATGCCCGATTTCAACTTTCAGGTAATATTTGTAACCGCGCATAGCGAGTTTGCCATGCAGGCTATCAAGCTATCTGCAGCAGGGTACATATTAAAACCTGTAGATGATTATGAGCTTTCCTTTGCAGTAAACAAAGCATTGGGCAACATCAATAAAACTCAACCCAAAGCAGATGGACAGCAAGGCAAGCAAAAAATTGGCATACCAAATACTAAGGGTATAGACTACCTGAACGCGGATGATATATTGTACTTCGAGAGCATTAACAAATACACCAAAGTAGTTACCAAAGACTATAGCATCATGAGTTCTTACAACCTTGGCGAGTTTAAAAAGGTTATAGATGATGACAGCTTTTTTCAGGCGCACAGGTCATATATAGTAAACCTAAACAAAATAAAACGCTATGAAATGCAAGGTGTTTTGATAATGGATGATAATATGCAGATACCAATATCCAAAAACCTGCGGCAAGAGTTCATAGACCTCTTCAGCAAATTGAGCAAAGTAGCCGGCTTAAAGCACTAAATTACTCATCCCCGTTTTTCCGTTCGTCCGACGAAAACGTCTATTCGTCCGATGAAACCGTCCATTCGTCAAATGGGTGAAAATTATTTAGCGCAGGAGCCTTTACTTTGTAGTAGTTAATAACAATATTACAAGTTATTAATAATCAATTAATTGCGCTTTACCAGCCCCTTTGTGCCCTTAGTTGATATACCCAATTACGGTTCGCTATAAACATCTTAATTGAGACGGGATGCAGAAAAATAATACACCCCCTTATTCTGCTTCCCGTTTTCTGTTTTTTTAAGCATTTACCAGAAAGCAAAATACCTCTCCCGGACCATGTACACCTACCACCAGCGTCTTTTCTATATCGGCGGTGCGGCTGGGTCCTGTGTTCAGGTTTATCATAGAGGGCAAATCATTGCCGTATTTCTTTGCTAATAGCTCAAAACCCTGCTGCATGTCTGCTACTACCTGATTGGTATAGGCTACTATGATGTGGACGGGGTAAAAGACTGTAGCCGTGCGCCCCATATATTGTTTGCTGCTGAGTAGTACAGAGCCTGTACGTGCCACAAGACACTCACAACCTGTAATACAAGCATTGGCTTTGTCATTTTCAATATCCACGGGTTCTACAACGCTTATCTTATTGTTTTGAAATAACTGCATCAGGCGGGGTTCTGCACAGTATAGCTGTTGCCAGCCGCGGCTGTCGTACAGGTCGGTTAGTTGCTCCAGTACCTGCTGCTCGTTATCGCAAAAGACAAACTTACCACCCAGCTTAATGAACGCCTCTGCAAAGGCTTCTTCGTGGCTGAGGCCGCTGTCTGCATAGATAGGGCTATTGTCCTGCTCGGCTTCGGGGAAGGGTATGGGCAAAGGTTCTTTGCTCAATGCCTTACGGATTTTACCCAGTATGTTTTCCCGCGCTTTAGATGTCTTGAATGTCTGCATAGTTTTCAAATTCAAAAGTAGAAAGTAAAAAGTAAAAATGCGCGTTTGTATTTATCTGATATGGTAATAATCTTGTTTTGTTGCATTTTGTTGCAGAATTCATGATGTCTTTTTATTTGTTTCTGCGCTTTCGCTGTGCTCAGGTGCAATTTTCAGGAAAAGTTGCGTTTTGCAACAATTTACCGAATAGCGTAGGCACCCCGACTGAAAGAAAGATATCCTGAAGTGAAATGGCGTTGCCAGATGTATGGTTATGGGGGTTCATTATGGGTGTTTAGTACGATAAAGACTGAGGGGGAGTTAGCCTGTTCTTTTTTATTACCACAAATATACGCTTTTTATATGGTATTATAAAAGCTGTTGGCTACATAGCGGGCTGCAGGGGGTGGGCTGCAGCATGCTCTTGTACGGGTGGGGTGGAGTTGGTAACTTAGGGGTTTATATACAGTTATGGCTAAAGTAAATAGATCTGAAAGTAGGACAAGATATTTTATTCGTAGTTTATGTAGTAAACGTGGATGGGATATTAACCATTTATCTAAAGGTGGAGATTTATTGGAAGAGCAGGAGATTAGTGCATGGTTCAGGGATATTGGTCTTGACTTAGCTAGACCTGACTTCTTACTGTGCTTCAAGGGAGAGCCATCAGTTGTAATTGAAGCTAAGAACGATATTAAAAAGATTGGAAATGCAATAACCGAAGCTATAGAATATGCCGAGCAGATTAACTCTAAGGGTAAGTATTATGTTAAAATAGCAGTAGGAGTTGCTGGAGAGGAAGATCACGGCTATCAAGTAGTAGTAAAATATAAAAAAGGTAATTTTTGGCAAAATTTAAAGTCTGGGGGGTATGACCTTACAACATTACCATCGCTAAAAGAAGTTGAATTAGCTATCGCCGCCGATGATGGAACGACTACTGTTACTATACCAACGAGTTCTGAATTTATTGATGCTGCTATTGAGTTGTCTTCAATATTAAGGCATGCTAAGATTGAAGCGCCATTAAGACCTAAAGTAATTGGTGCAATAGTAACAGCTTTATATCAAGGTGAGATTGATATTATTATTGGCAAAGAACTAGATTCAATAAATAATTTAGTGCAAGAAGCAATTTTTGAGAGCATTGATTTAGATGATAAGAAGAAACGTAGGCTGATTGACTCTTTAAACTTAACTCATAATGATTATGATAGATTATCCCCTAAGATCCAAAGGGTTATATCCATACTAAAAAGGCTAAATGTTAGATCTGTTTTGCAAACAGACACAGATTTTTTGGGAATGTTTTATGAGGCCTTTTTAAGATATGGATATGATAACAATGCTTTAGGAATTGTATTCACACCAAGGCATATTACAAGGTTCTGTGTTGAGTTAATTGGGGCTAAACTGAGTGATAAGGTAATCGATATTGCTAGTGGTACAGGAGGGTTTTTAGTTGCTGCATTTGATAAAATGATGGCTACTGCAAAAGGACCAAAGGCGATAGAAAAAATTAAACAGTCATTATATGGATTTGATACAAATCCAACTGTATGGGCACTGGCTACATTAAATATGTTTTTTAGAGGTGATGGGAAAAGCCATATTGAAAATGGGAGTTGTCTAGAAGAAAATAATAAAAGAAAGGTAAGGGGGCAATTTACTAGGGCATTTTTAAACCCACCTTTTTCTCAAGAAGAAGAACCAGAAAGAGATTTTATCAATACTGCATTAGAAGCTTTAGAGCCAGGGGGGCTTTTAGCTGTTGTTGTCAAAGCCGGTATTTTTGCAGATGAAGAAAACTCAGGTTGGAGAAGAAGTTTTTTACAGAATAACACGCTTTTAGCTGTAATTAGTCTTCCAGAAGATTTATTCTACCCAACTGCAGCACCAACTTCAATTATGATAGCTAGAGCACATATCCCACAGAATGTTAATGAAGATGTATTTATGGCTAGAATTTGGAATGATGGTTTTGAAAAACTTAAAGGTAAGCGTGTTGAAATTAAAGGTTCACAACTACCTGAAGTATTAAGTTGTTTTGATGAGTTTAAAACAAAGAAAGCATTTAAATCTAATATTGCAATAAGTATTAAAGCGTCAAATTTGTTAAATGGTGAAGAATTTAGCCCTCAACAATGGTTACCTCAACCTCCAATTAATAACGATGAGCTAAAAGTTTATGAAAAAACAGCAATACTTTCAATTTTTCAGGCTGTTTCGACAATTCCTGAGTTGGGAGATGAAGTATTGAATAATTTTGGCATTTCAATGACAGCATTACCAATGCTACCATTAAATAGTATAAAATCAATTGCTGATTTTTTCCATGTAGTAAATGGTAAATCATCAGGAGAGAAAAATTATAATGAAGGTAGCTGTCCTTATATATCAAGTGGTGATTCAATAAATAGTATAATAAGGCTTGTTTCAGAAGAAAAAGAAGAGGTATTTTCAAATGGTGGTATAACTGTTACAGCATTTGGACAAGCATATATTCAACCTTGGCGATTCATGGCTAGAGGAAATGGAGGTAGTTCTGTCAGAATACTTTTACCTAAATACAACATGTCACTTAACGAACTATTATGGTTCGTTACACAGATAAATACTCAAAAATGGAGATTTTTTTATGGCAGAATGGCAATTAAATCTAGACTTGAAAAATTATTAGTCATTAGCCCCCCAAAACATATAAAAGATTCAAAAAAATCAATAGCAGAAAGGATATCTAATTTTAAAGAACAGCTTAATCAGTTAAGTGATTTGAAATAATACTTGCTATCTCCAATGTTCGTATGGTGTCTTGAATTGACATTTGTAAATATAATCTCTAAATAGTAGGTGCAGTATTATCGTTGTATGATATAAAAAATAAAAGGGCAACTAATAGCTGCCCTTGTTGTTGTGTGTTATGTATGTCGTTATACTGTTTCTGTTACGGGTGCTATAACGGGTGCGGGTGCTTCTTCCTCGCTGTTATCGGGGAAGGGGCGCGGGCCTATCAGGCGCACCAAGTCGTCTTTATACAGCACTTCTTTTTTCAGCAGTTCTTCGGCTATGGTCTTTACGGCTTCTATCTTGTCAACTAACAGGGCTTTGGTGCGCACATATATACCGTCTACCAGCTTACGTACTTCTTCGTCTATCAGCTTGCCTGTTTCTTCGCTGTATGGTTTAGAGAAGTTGTTTTCGCTCTGCGGGTCGTAGAAAGATATGTTACCTATCTTATCGTTCATACCATATACGCTCACCATAGCGTACGCCATGCGGGTTACTTTCTGCAAGTCGCTGAGCGCGCCTGTGCTTATTTTACCAAACACTATTTCCTCTACCGCGCGTCCGCCGAGGCTCATACACATATCATCGGCCAGGTGGTCGGTGTTTTGTATATACATTTCTTTGGGCAAGTATTGCGCGTAGCCTAATGCTGCCACACCACGCGGCACAATAGTAACTTTTACCAGCGGGTGTGCATGCTCTAAAAACCATCCGCTAACGGCGTGGCCTGCTTCGTGGTAGGCTATTACTTTCTTCTCTTCGGGAGATATGATTTTGTTCTTCTTCTCCAAGCCGCCTATCACACGGTCTATGGCATCGTTAAAGTCGCTCAGTTCTACCTCGCTCTTGCCTTTACGCGCGGCTATAAGGGCAGCCTCGTTGCATATATTGGCTATGTCTGCACCAGCAAAGCCGGGGGTTTGCACCGCCAGTTTGTGTATATCAAGGTCTTTAGAGCGTTTGATGGGCTTGAGGTGTACTTCGAATATTTTTTCACGCCCTTTAACATCGGGTATGTCAATAGATATCTGCCTGTCGAAGCGGCCGGGGCGCAGCAGGGCGGTATCAAGTACATCGGGGCGGTTGGTAGCAGCCAATATAATGATGCCACTATCGCCACCGAAGCCGTCCATTTCTACCAGTAGTTGGTTCAATGTGTTTTCGCGCTCGTCGTTGCTCATCACAACGTTTTTGCCACGTGCGCGGCCTATGGCATCTATCTCGTCTATAAACACAATACACGGTGCTTTTTCGCGCGCTTGTTTAAAGAGGTCGCGTACACGGCTGGCACCCACACCTACAAACAGCTCTACGAAGTCTGAACCAGACATAGAGAAGAAAGGTACTTGCGCCTCGCCTGCCATGGCTTTTGCCAGCAGGGTTTTGCCTGTACCCGGAGGGCCTACCAGCAATGCGCCTTTGGGTATCTTGCCACCGAGGGCAGTATATTTTTTAGGATTCTTGAGGAAGTCCACAATTTCCATTACCTCTACTTTCGCTTCGTCGAGGCCCGCAACGTCATTAAATGTTATGTTGACACGTGTGCCTTTTTCAAACAGTTGTGCTTTCGATTTGCCGATGTTGAAAATGCCACCTGTGCCGCCACCGCCACCTGCACCGCCGCTCATTTTGCGCATGATGAGGAACCATACGGCTATCATCAGCAAAGCGGGGATAAGGAAGCCAGAGATTTCGCGCAGGAAACTTACACGGTCTTCGTACTTCACACGTACGCGTTGTTCCTGAGGTAAATTAGCTTGTGCTTCTCTCAGGTTGTCTTCAAACTGCTCTACGCTACCGATGGTGAAGCGCACTTTGGGCTCGCGGCTGCGGCTGGCAAAGGGCGATTTGTTGTTGTTGGCGTTGTTGTTTTGTTTTACATATACTTCGGCCTCGCTTTTGTTTACAATCACTACTTCTTCTACAATGCCTTTGTCAAGATAGTCGCGTTTGAAATCCTGAAAACCGATGGCTTGTGTGCCGGTAGACAGGTTGCTGCCGAATATCTGCAAACCCAGCAGTATCAGCACCATGATGCCATACACCCAGTATATATTAAACCTCGGGCCTTTCCTCGGTGCCTTTCCATCGCTGCCCGGTATTGGTCTTTTATTATTCTCTTCCATTGTTCTTATTAAATCTTAGGTAATCTCTGTTATTTGTATATAAACGTTTTTATCAGCTATTATGTTCTTGTTGCTCGGCATCTGCCCACAGCCCTTCGAGGTCGTAAAACTTGCGGTAGTCTTTCTGGAAGATATGTACCACGATGTTTACATAATCTACCAGTGTCCACAAATCACTCTTTTCTACATGATAGGGGCGTTCTTCACATTCTTTCTTGACAATGTCTTCAACGGAGTCTGCAATGGCATTTATTTGAATGTTTGATTGCGCCTCGCAAAGAATAAAGAAATCGGCAACAGCCTCGTCAATCTTTCTCAAATCGAGCGATACGATGTTTTCACCCTTTTTTTCCTGTATTGCTTTAATGACAGCTTTGAAGAGCTTGCTGTTTTTTGTAAGGCGAGTAGTGGATTTTTTCCTGCCCTGCAGCGCGTTAATGATTTTATCCAAATTTCTAAAAGTCTATTTTTGTTGGCAATATCCGTAATTCATTCAAAATTAAATAATCTTTTTGGCACTCAGCTTACAAACCGCACAGGATGCCCCGATCATAGAACTTGATACCATTGACAGTACCAATAACTATGCCATGCGCCTGATAGATGCCGATACGGCACAGCCCGGGCTGACAATCATCGCCCGCGAGCAGACGCAGGGCAAGGGGCAACGGGGCAGGGTATGGCAAGCCAACCCGGGCGAGAGTCTGTTGATGAGCATTATTGCCGAGCCGATGCATAGTTTAGAGCGTCAATTTCTATTTAATGTAGCAGCCACGCTGGGTATAGCGGAGGTTTTGCAAAAAATCTGTGAAAACTGTGATATACGTATTAAATGGCCCAATGATATTATTGTTAATGACAAAAAGGCAGGGGGCGTATTGATAGAAAATGTGATACGTGGCAGCCGTTGGGCATATAGTATAATAGGCTTGGGTTTGAATGTGTTGCAGGATGAAATGGCCGGCGATTTGCCCTATGCCGCATCACTGAAAATGGCAAGCGGTAAAATAATAGATATTATTGCTTTGACGTCGTTGCTTCGCAAGCAGATATTACATAATATATACAATGCAGATGATGGAGCCATGATGCTAATGTATAATCAATACTTGTATCGCAAAGGACAAATGCAGCGATTTGAAGAAGAGGGTAATATTTGGGAAGCTTTGGTAAATGGCGTAACAGCTGACGGGCAGTTGGTTGTGCAGCGTACAGATGGTACTATGCAGCGCTACACGCATGGTGTAGTAAACTGGCAATGGTAATAGCCTGAAAAGGATTAGTTTTATCATAAGAAAACGGATGAACGCACCACAACAACAGAAATTAACGGGTGTATGGCAGATGGCTATGCTTATAGCTGCTGTGGTGTTGGCATACATCAACATACCGGGTGCGGGTTTCATCAGTTGGGATGATGCAGATTATATATCTAATAACCCCGATATACACGGCTTTGCCAATATCGGTAAATGGTTCTCTTCATTTTACATAGGCAACTACCACCCGCTTACAATGGGATCGTATGCCATTGACTATATGATAGGTGGCAATGCACCCATGCAATACCATATTACAAATCTCATATTACATGGTGGTACTACTTTGTTATTATATGCGTTTGTAAATAATATACAAGGCAATAAATGGGTAGCGTTTTTCGTAGCGCTGTTGTTTGCTATACACCCCGTGCAGACAGAGAGTGTATCATGGGTGGCAGAAAGGAAGAATGTGCTGTCTGGTTTCTTTTTCGTGTGGGCGATGCTGGTATACACCCGTTATGCAGGCGAGGAAAAAAAACTAACAATGTTGTGGGTGGTGTTGCTTGGTATAGCCGCCATGCTATCGAAAGCTACGGCAGTTGCATTGCCCGTGTCGCTGCTGGCGATAGATATATGGTTGCACCGCCCGTTGAAGCAAGTGAAAATATGGGTAGAAAAGTTGCCTTTGTTATTAATAGCATTGGCGGTAGGTATTGTAGCCATCAAAGCACAAGCTGCCGGTGAGTTTTTGAATGAACATCCGACAAATAGTTTTATTGATACCATTGCATATGCTGGTTATGCTTATGTGCAATACATCTTGCAACTATTAGTGCCTGCAAAGCTATCGGTACTATATCCATACCCGACACTGTCTGCATTACAATGGGTATATACATTGATAGCGGCAGGCATCATGGCATTGGCAGTTTTGGCGTACAGAAAACAGTGGTTTGTATTATGCGGGGGTATTGTATTCTATACGGTGAATATAGCATTGGTATTGCAGTTTGTACAGTTTGGCGAGGTACTACGAGCCGACAGATATTTATACATAGCCTGCATAGGCGTATGGGTACCCTTAGTGCAATATGCGTTCGACTGGCTGGGGCTTAAGCTGAAAGAGATAACACCCATAATAGTATTAACTATTGTATCACTAGTATTCATAGTATTGACGTATCAGCGAAATGATATATGGCAATCTGAAAAACAATTCTGGCAGGCGATAACGGTTACTTTCCCCAACTCTGCGATAGCACAAAGCAGCCTTGGTGGTGTGTATATGAAAGAGGGCGACTATGCAACCGCACAACCCTATATAAACGAAGCAGTGCGGCTGGATGCCAACAATTACAAAGCATGGTATAACAAAGGGGTGCTGCATTTGCGCAAGGGCGAACTGGAAGAAGCAGCAACCGCATTGGATATGAGCATAGCCATATACGAATACCCCAAAGCATTGTTTTCAAGAGCGCTGCTGCATCAGCAAGCGGGGCATCCTTTGCAGGCATTGGAAGATGTAGAAAAAGTATTGGCAACGGAACCCAATAATGCAAGGGCGCATTTTATAAAAGGTAACTGCCTTGTACAAAATGGCAATTACGAAACAGCTATTGCCAGCTATAATAAAGCCATTACATATGGCGATGGCGACCCGTTGTTTTATCTGAAGCGCGGCGAAGCACATGTACAAACAAGGGCATACGAAGCAGCTATACACGACTTCAGCCTGGTGATAGAAAAGAAAGCGGATAATGGGGAAGCTTGGTATTGGCGGGGCATCGCAAAACAATTAGCCGGGCAGATGCCATGCCACGACCTGAACAAAGCACGCAATCTTGGTTATAAGGATGCCGAACAAGCATTGGTGAAATTTTGTAATAGTTATTGATGGATAAGTTTACAAAAACACCGATACTGATAACCATAGCCGTTATTTTTCACCTGATAGGGTTTATCGGCATTGGTGTATTGCACAGTGAATTGGTGGGTAGCCTTACGCCATTTCATTTGTTACTGATGTTTGGCTTGTTGTTGCTTTCTTATAAGGACGATTTCAGATCATTTATGGGATGGGCAGGTATTGCCTATTTGGTAGGGTTTGTAGCCGAGGCTACAGGTGTGCACACAGGGTTGTTGTTCGGCAACTATGCATATGGCCAAGTGTTAGGGTATAAACTGGCAGAAGTACCGCCGCTGATTGGCATTAACTGGATATTGGTGATGGCAGGGGCGTATGCTATTGCCAGCAAAATATCTACAGATCCATTGAAAAATAGCCTGTTAGCAGCTGCTATAGCCACAGCCTATGATTGGGTGCTGGAGCCAGTAGCTGTTAAGTTAGGTTATTGGCAATGGGAAGGCGGGTATATACCTGCGTACAACTATATCTGCTGGTTTGGAGTGAGTTTTTTGATAATTCAGCATGCCAACAGATTACAAATTCCTCCGAACAAATTCAGTTTTTGGTTGTTTATAATACAATTACTCTTCTTCATTCTGTTGAGAATTGTATTATGATGTGGGTTGTATACATATTGATAGCGGCTGCTACATTCCTATTTATGGAATTTGTGGCATGGTTTACCCATAAGTATGTAATGCATGGGTTTTTGTGGTTTTTGCATGAAGACCACCATGACGGGGGCTACCACCCATTCCAGAAAAACGACGCTTTCTTCCTGATTTTTGCCATACCATGCTGGCTTAGTACCATGTTCGGGCTGATGTACGAGATGTATTGGTTAGTGTCTATAGGTGCTGGCATTTTCCTGTATGGTTGGTGTTATTTTCTGGTGCATGATGTTATCATACATCAACGTTTCAAATGGTTTACCCGCAGCAATAACCACTACATAAAAGTAATACGTTGGGCACATAAAATGCACCATAAGCACCGCAGCAAATTTGGTGGCGAGTCGTTTGGCTTGCTGATAGTGCCCATCAAATATTGGGAGAAAGTAAGGCAGGATGAAATGCGTGAAGCTGCCCAGCAAACTGCCAAAGAACAAGTTCGTGCGGCATAGTGTATATTTATGCTCACACTTGGTAGATGAATCCTCATTATACTTATTTACTGATAGACGTACTGACGGTTTTATTTCCGTTTATACTGAGCTTCGATAAAAAAGTAGCTTTCTATAAACAATGGAAAAACTTGTGGGTAGGCTTGTTGCTCACAGGGGCTTTCTTTATAGCATGGGACGTATGGTTTACTGCAATGAGTGTATGGCACTTTAACGATGCTTATATAATAGGTGCGAAGCTGGCAGGCTTGCCATTAGAGGAATGGGCATTTTTTCTGGTAGTGCCGTATAGCTGTGTGTTTATTTATGAGTGCTTGTTGTGTTACTTACCTTTCAGGCAAAAGAAAGATTGGGGGTGGAATGTGTTATTGATAACAGGCATTGCGGTACTGATAGCAGGGTTTATGAACAGCTATCGTGCATATACGTTCAGTGCGTTCAGCCTGTGCGGTTTTGCCTTGATATTATTGTACATATTGCGCGGCAGGTTCCCGATGTTTCATGCTGGGGCGTTTGTTGTTTGTTATCTTATCAGTTTATTGCCTTTTCTCATAGTGAATGGTTTCCTGACTGCGTTGCCGGTAGTTATATATAACGATACCGAAAACTTAGGCATACGTATTTATACCATTCCTTTCGAAGATTGTTTTTACGGTATGCTGCTGATGCTGGGTAATGTATGGGGTATGGAGTGGATGCGCGGCAGACGTGCTAAAACAGCTTAGTCCAATTCTTCAGTATCTGTAAACCATCGGCAGTGCCTACACTTTCCGGGTGAAACTGTATGCCAATACAAGGCAGTGTTTCGTGTGCCAATGCCATGATGCAGCCATCATCGTCTGCCACTGCAATGCTTTGTAACCCTGTGCCATCAAGATGGCTGATAGCCAGAGAGTGGTAGCGCATGACCGTCAACGGATTGCTGATGCCATGGAACAAAGGATGCGAGGTGTGTGTAACGCTGCTTGTTTTGCCATGCATGGGGTAGGGTGCATGTACTAATTGTGCGCCAAAGTGCATACCCAATGCCTGATGACCGAGGCATACACCCAATACGGGAATTTTATCTGTATAATGCGCTACTGCCTGCATGGTAATACCCGCATGGCGTGGTGTTTCCGGCCCGGGTGAAATGATAAGGCGGGCGGGCTTAAGTGCAATAAGTTCATCGAGGGTTATTTCATCATTGCGATACACTTTACATTCATTACCGGTTTGCAACAGGTAATGGTGCAGTATATAGGTAAACGAATCGTAGTTATCTATCAGTACCCACATAATCGTTTACTTTTTTGAAGAATACTTCCAGGTCGGCAAAGATGTTTTTTGCAACAGGTAATAAACCACTGATGTGTTGAAACACCCAAGGAGCAAGCTTTGCAAAGTACGGATACGTAATAGATGTAGATATTGTTTCAGCCTTGATAAGCTGCATTTTCCCTGCAATCCAAAGTAGTGAGCTCCATACCATAGCAACCATAAAGCTATATAATAATCCGCCAGCCAGTTTGTTGAGCCAGCCTATCATTACCATATCAAATGAGGTTTCAATGGCTTTTGCCAACAAGCGAACCAATAACACAACACCTATGAATATGATAATATAACTTACGGGTTGTACCCATGCGCCGGTGATGATTTTATTTTCCAGTAAATAGGTGGCCAGTTTTTCTGATAGTTTCAACGACAGGATGATGCCCAACACAATAGATATAACAGCGAACGCGGCTACAATGAAACCCTTCATGTAGCCGCGTACAAAAAACAGTATGAGCAATATGATGCCTATTGCGTCGAGTATCATATCAGCCTTGTGCCAACAGTTGTTTCACTGTTTCAGAAATCAGTTTGCCATCCGCCTTGCCGGCCAGTTGTTTGGTGGCTACACCCATTACCTTGCCCATATCGGCAGGAGATGCAGCACCTACCTGTGCAATGATTTCTTTAACTACTTTCTGCAATTCTTCCGCACCCATTTGTGCAGGTAGAAAGCGTTCAATTATAGCCAACTCCTCGCGCTCTTTGGCAGCAAGGTCTTCGCGATTTTGCTGTACGAATATATCCAGCGAGTCGCGGCGTTGCTTAGCCATTTTTTGCAGCATCTTGGTTTCATCCGCTTCACTCATCTCTACACCGCTGCCCGATGTCTTTTCAATCAGTATAGCAGCTTTGATGGCGCGCAAAGTGCGCAATGCGGCTTCGTCTTTTGCACGCATAGCACCCTTCATTTCTTCCATTACTTTTTGTTCCAGTGACATATTCTCCTGCTTTATCAGTTATGGGATTAATTATTTTCCTGTTGTTCCAACGCGTCGCTTGCTTTCTTTAAAAACTCTTTTGCAAAAGTTTTCAGTTCATTGGCAAGCTCTGTATTTTTTGTAGCACGTACATAAGTGTCGGCCATACCAAATAATGTTTGGTAGAAAAAATCATTCATTTCATCCACCATCATTTTCTTTGTCCATAAGTCAATGCGAAGGGCTGATTTTTCCTGCCCGTCCCAAAGCCCCAGCAAAATAGCTTTAGCCTGCTGCATATCGTCAACGCCACCACCCGGTGCATTCCACTCAATCGTATCAGGCATTTTTTCTTCGTCCAGTTCTACCTGTATGTTTATGTTCGATTTCATATTGCAAATTCAAAAGTAAAAATTCAAAATTTAAACAGGTGGCAAAGGTAATGGTTTATCAGCTTTTACTCCATTTATTCAACTGATTAACACATGCGGCCATGTCTTTAGGTAGCGGGGCTTGCACGTCTACCAATGTGCCGTCTTCTTTGTGCAATGCCAACCTGTAAGCGTGCAGTGCCAGCCGGCTCAGTATGGGGCGTTCTGTTTCTTCTTTGTCAGACAGCTTGTATTTCTTTTTGATGGCAGAGAGCAGAAATGGTTTGCCATCGCCGTAAAGTTCGTCGCACACAATAGGGTGGCCCATAGACTGCATATGCACACGTATCTGGTGCGTACGCCCTGTGTGTATCTGAAACTGTACTAATGAATGTAATGCCCATTGTTCAGCTACCTTATAATCGGTAACGGATAACTTTCCTTTTTTAGCTACCATCATTTTGCCCTTGGTAGCGGGGTGTTCGGTAATGGGTGCTTCAATGCGTCCTTCTTCGGGTATCACACGGCCTTGTACAATGCCGGCATAAAATTTACCAACCTCGTGCGCTTCAAACAGTTTGGAGAGATAGCGGTGTGTTTGTTCGTTTTGGGCAAAGCATATTACGCCGCTTGTATCACGGTCAAGACGGTGAACAACCCATACCTGTTGCCCCAGTTTTGTTTCCAGCATACGGTTTAGCGATGGCAGGTCGCTGTTAAAACGGTCGGGGATGACAAGCACACCGGCAGGTTTGTTTACTACCAGCATATCATCGTCCTGATAAAGTATTTCTAATTGCATTCGTTATCCTTTAAAATATTGTTTTAGGCACAGGTCTTCTTTACGTCGCATTTCTTCACGGTCGGCAGTGGTCTTGTCTTTAAAGCCACAAAGGTGTAAAGCCCCGTGAAATATTACACGGTGCAATTCGTCATTGTAGCTTTTGCCGAATTTAGCTGCGTTTTCCGCAACACGCTCGGTGCTTATATAAATTTCGCCTTGCAGGGTATTGTTGTCTTCGCTCAGGTCGAAAGTAATGATGTCTGTCAGCGTATTATGTTTCAGAAATTGCTGATTCATTTGCAACAAATACGCATCAGTACAAAAAATATAAGTGAGTTGTGCAGTTTGCAGCTTTTTGCGATGCTTAAAGACCAATGCATCCAAAAAAATACTCAGCTTACGTTTATCCTTCAGTTTGGCACTTACTTCCTGTTCGTAAAACTTAGCAGGCATTATAAAAATTTGTGCAAAGGTCGCATATTTTTCAGGTGTAGCGGCTATTTGCCTTATTTTTGTACTGATGAGTGCAGCAGAAGCAAAAACATTGCGCCTTTCGGAACTGCCAACCGGTACGAAAGCGGTGATAAAAGAGCACGGACAGACCGATTTTAAGCTTACCCTGATGGAGATGGGCTGCATACCGGGTGAGCCTGTATGGATAGAGATGATAGCCCCCATGGGCGACCCTATGGCCATACAGATTGCGGGCTACTACCTGAGCATCCGCAAGCAGGATGCTGAGCATATTTGGGTAACGGTAACACCTTAAGTCCAATTTTACAGGGCGATATTTTCTTACTTAGTTAATTAATATTTATATCAACTAAGCCTGTTTTGGGGTTTAGGGTTTTATTTACCTTTGCGCCCATGCATATCGGGTTGTATTTCGGCAGTTTTAATCCTATTCATATCGGGCATTTAATAGTAGCAAATCATATTGTTGAGAATGTGGATATAGATAAGATATGGTTTGTGCTGTCGCCCCACAACCCGTTGAAAGATGCCGACTCGTTGCTGAATGAATATGACAGGCTGCATCTTGTAGAGCTAGCCATCAAAGACAATAATAAATTTCGCGCCAGCAATGTAGAGTTTCACCTGCCGAAACCGTCTTACACTATAGATACGCTTACTTACCTGAAAGAGAAATTCCCGTTGGAGCAGTTTTCCGTTATCATGGGTTCAGACAGTTTCAGCAATATACAACGGTGGAAAAACTATGAAACATTGATTGCCAACTATAATATCATAGTATACGACCGCCCGGGGTTTGATATTACAGAAACCCATGGAGCCAAACTCACAAGGTTGCAAGCCCCGCTGCTCGAAATATCGTCCACCTTTATACGCAAACAGGTAAAAACAGGTAAAAGCATCCAGTATCTGGTGCCCGATGCAGTGTGGAAGTACATTGAAGATAACCGCTATTACAAGTAGCAGACAGATTATTATTCTTGCCTGTCGGGAAATTCAACACGGTATATTTTTACCAATAACAGCAGGTATGATACCAGCAAAGGGCCGAAGATGAGCCCCATGAAGCCAAACAAGGGCAACCCGACTATAATGCCGAGTGTAGTTATGATGGGATGCACATCGCCCAATCTTTTGAGTATGGTAAAGCGCAACACATTATCTATACCGCCTGTCAGCACAAAAGAATAGATGGCCAACCCGATGGCTGCTGCAGGGTGTGCAGTAGCAAACAGATATGCACACAACGGTCCCCATATAAGCATGCAGCCTACCACAGGTACTAAAGAAGCCACACCTGTAAAAATGCCCCAGAGTATATATTCATCAATGCCGAATATAGCATAGCCTATCATAGCGATAACAGCCTGACAAGCCGCCAAAACAGGAATACCTATTGCATTGGAAATAACCATAGTGCGTGTAGCTTCCCATATATTATCAACATTCGTGTCTTTCAGCGGCAGGTATTTATTGATGGCTAATTCCATTTTACGCCCGTCGACCAGCATAAAGTATAGCAGGAAAAAAGCCAGTACAGCATTGGTGAGCATATTGGCAGTAGCGCCCAATACATCAGGTATTGCAGAAGTGATTTTTTGTATAGCCTGTGTTACCTGCTGCTGGTTTATCTGCATATAGGATGGCAAGCGTTTCATTTTGACAGCAAGCCCCTGCAGTGTCTGATTTACAGCATCCTGATTATCAATTAGTGTGGTAAACTTCGGCAATATTACTTGCACCATGCCTACTATAGGCAGTACGCCAATGAGTAAAGCTCCTAAAATGAACAAGGCAGCAGTAAGCCCCTTTCTCCATCGTTTTATTACTGTAAGCCTGAAGTAGTATTCGCGCATCAGTATGTAGAGCGTAACAGCACCTAATAAGCCCGGAAAGAAAGCGAATAGCTGTGCGCCCAGCGTATAAGCAAGGGCAAGGATAATGCCTATGAGTATATACTGCTTAACGTTGGTATTGTTCATTGCCATAGCTATATGAAGTTAGTGCAAGATGTCAATATTTTATTAAATTATAAAAATCATGCCACATAAAACGGGATGCAGGTGGGATATTTAGTAATTTTGCAACATAAACTGATTGATAACTCGAATAAACACGGAATTATGGCAAAAACAGGGAAAACAGTCGCTACATTGCTGATCGGTGCGGCCATCGGTGCGGCAGTAGGTTACTTACTGGCAACAGACAAAGAAAAACGCCAGAAAGACATGGCTAAAATCAAAGACCGTTTCAGCAATCTGAAAGACAAGCTGGCGAAGAAAACGGAAGATTTTGAGCACGAAATTTATAACAGCTAATAACTGCTGATGCTTGGATTTATCAGTAAGTGGAAAGATAAGCTGGCCGACTATGTAGATATGCGTGTGCGCCTTGTGAAGCTTGACTTCATAGAGCGGACATCGCAAGTGCTTAGCTTTTTTACATTTACCATCGTATGCTTTTTGCTGGTATTGCCGATACTGTTGTTTATGGGCATCGGTGTGGCAGAGTTTTTTGCCAATCTGGTAGGCTCTCGTGGCGGCGGCTACCTCATTATCACAGGTATATACATGCTGATGCTGGGGCTACTGTTTATATACAGAAAGAAATTCATCAACAAGTTTACAGGCTTATTTATCAGGGTGATGACCGAGAATGAGGATGAAGAAGACGATGGAGATGGCATAAACCGGAAAAAATAAACAGCCGTCTATGAAGCTCTACAATAAACAACTGAACAGCATTGAAGAATTGCGCCGCGAGAAGCAGAAGCTGAAAGCGGACTTGCAAAGTGCAGACAAGCAGGGATTGTTTTCGCTGGATGATTTGTTGCCGGGTAATAGCAAAAGCAACAGCAAAGCAGATAATAATGCAGAGGGTGTAGATATAGCCGGAATAGCAACTAACTTGCTTTCCTCATTAGGTAATAAAAACACATTGCTTAGTGTAGGACTGCCTTTGCTGAAAGTAGCAGGCAATCAACTTGAGAAGGGTGTGGTAAAAAAAATACTGAAAGAAGTAGGATTGGGCTATATTAAATGGAAAGCTATAGAACTCAGTGTTAAAGGCATCAAGCATATGGTTGATAAAAAAGTACAGGAACGTGCAAAGAACAGGTAGAAGCTATAGTAATGATATAAAAACGAAGCCCCTCTGTATGAGGGGCTTCGTTTTTAAAATGAATGTATTGCGAGTTAGATTTTGTATTTGATAAGTCTCAGAATCTCCAGCATCATATCGGGGCTAAAGAGTTTCTTTTTGCAGTGCAATATGCGGCTTAATATCTGTTGGTCTGTTTTCAGGTGGTGAGCCAGCTCTGCTTGTGTTACTTTCTTAGCTTCCATATAGTCGGTAAGGCCTTCAGCTATTACCTCGTACATATTCTTTGGTGGTTTTTTACTGGCAATGATTTCATTGATGCTGCCAGAACGTGCGTACTTCAGAAACTTATCGAGGAAGGCCTGAGTCAGCGGTGTTTCGCCGTTAATCACTTTAGAGTAATAGTATGGCGTAACTTTTATTTTTTCAGCCATCTCGCCCTTTGTTGAAACGTTGCGGCGCTTCATTAAGATAGCGGCGGCTTTTTTCAATTCGGCGGGCTTTACGCTTTTTATGTGATTTGCTTTTGGAGGCATAATTTTTAATTGAGCATTAAAGATAATAAAATATTGATGAAACCAACATTTAATGTAAAATTGATGCTGAATTGATTACATCAGAAAACTTATTTGTCATAGAGCACTTCGGTAGTTTGCGGTGCTACTGTTTGGTTTGTAGCATTTTGTACTGGTTGGGTATTGCCAACTTGTTTTTCTGTTGTAGATGGAGGTAGGGCAGATGTAGTTTTTTTATTGCTTGCACACGAAGCTATAATAGGTAATAATATGATACAGAGCTTAAAACGCATGTTTTTCATTGTTTGATTGTTTTTTTAGTGTAACCTGTAATGCGAATATATGCATTTTGCGGTGTCGCTGTTTCCATGTTATATACGGTTAGCGTCGCGGCATCGCCAGGATAGAAAGTATATTTGAGGCCTCCGCCAAATGTATATGTTACGCCATTTTGCAGGTATGGCAGCAGGTTTAGTTCTTCCTTCCCGTTAGCTTTTAATATTTTCAAAGAAACGCTGGGGTTAGCAATACTGTCTATATGTACAATGACCGACTCAACAAAATAAGTACTTAAGCTATCCGGTTGCAGCACAATAACGGACGATACAGTGTCTATATTCAAATAGTCTGTTACAACAACAGTTGGCGGTGGCGGCACAGGTACTTTTTTAGCAGCCATGCACCCGTACAAGAAAGCTGATAAGATAATCGCGTATAAGATGCGCATCTTCATCAGTTACGTACCATCATAAAGTAATAATCACTTTGTGGCAGCAGTGCCATAACGGTATCTGTACTTGCAGAAAAATAATCCGGGGCTTTACCTGTAGGTAGTTTCCCACTTATCATAGAGCCTAAAGTACTATCGCCGGACATGAACTGTATGTATGCATCGTTGGTACGCATTACTTTAAAGGCAAGTGTTTCCTGTGCAGGTGTACCGTTTACATTTTTGTAGTCGTGTACGGCAGTAAAGTTTTTACTCACTGTTATTTCGTGCAGGCGCTGTGCGTCTGGCAGGCTGCCCCAAAATGATACGTAGCCGGTAGATGCGCTATACATATATGCATCTACAGCCCGCCATTTGCTGGAGGTGCCACTTGTAGAAAGGAATACGATGCGACCATTGCCACTAAGCCCTTGCTCTATGTAATAAGTATTGTTGCCTGCAGCTGGCGAAAAAGCAACTTGCGCACCTTGCTGAGGGTATTTGTCGTTAAACCAATTGTTTTGATAATAATTGTCGGTATGCCAATCCATGTAATAAGTTTTACCTGCTGTAAATGTGCTGCCGGCAATCCTTTCTACAGTATTTGCCTTAACCACTTTTCTCAATACAGCGTTTGACGCTTTAGCATAGTCGTCGGCGGATGCATAAATAGTAAGTGTTACGTCTTTGTCTATGCGATTATTGAAACTAACTTCTGTATTATCAGTATCTTTTTTCTTGCAGGCTGTTGCCAGTACGCATAAAGCGATACAATATGACCACCACTTTTTCATTATCAGGTACAAATTTTAATAACTAAAGTACAAAAAAACAGGGGTATTTCATACTTGTTACTTTTAATATCGCGAGGCTATTCACTGACGGTTAATAAATGCAGGCAAGTAATATCTTTGCAGCTGTATGAAGAGATGTTTATTAGTTACCCTTTTACTTGTTGTATGTGTAGCAGGGTATGCCAGAAAAATTCGTACCGGAGACTTGAAGAATGGAGACCTTTTATTTCAAAACCTTGATTGCGGACCGCTTTGCGACGCTATTGAAAAAGTAACTATCGGCTACAAAGGGTTAGCGTTTTCTCATATTGGCTTAGTAGTAAAACAAAAAGACAGCATATATGTGATAGAGGCCATAGGTAAAGATGTACACCTTACACCGTTGCGATTGTTTGCCGGACGTAGCAACCATGCTGTGTATGTAGGAAGGGTAAAAAGGAAGTTTCGCAATATTGCAACCAATGCAGTAGAGTTTGCAAAAAGTAAAACAGGCGTAACGTATGACGATGCGTTTTTGTATAACAATGGAAAATATTATTGCTCTGAACTGATGTATGACGCGTTTATGAGTGCTAACAACGGAAAGCCCTTCTTCTTATTACAACCTATGACGTTTTGTGAGCCCGGTACACATACCTATTTTGCTGCTTGGATAGCATATTATAAAGAGATCGGGTTTGATATACCGGAAGGCCAGCCAGGCATCAACCCCGGTGGCATATCACTGTCACCCAAGCTAAGAATGATTGGGGTATTGCAATAGACAAATAAGGGAAGCAATTGTGCTTCCCTTATTTCTTTTATAATAAACTTATTACTTAATGTACTACTGCTACACGTTGTGTAAACGTAGTTTGTTGATTTTGCACTTGTATAACATATGTTCCCGGTGCTAAGCTCGTAGTATTAAATGTATAGTGTTTCTGTACATTGTCGGTAGTTTGCTGCATGAGTGTACGGCCTGTCAGGTCTTGCAGTAAAATATGTCCGGCTGTGGCATTGCTGAGTGTGATAGTTACATCATTATTTGCCGGGTTGGGGTATATGGCAATATTGCTGTTAGCGGCAATGTTGTCTATGCCTGTAGTCCATGCATCGTAAAGAAAGAAATCATCAACTGCGGCCTCTACTACGTTTTCTCCATTATTCGGACGTGAGGTGTTGATTGCATCAGTAGCTACAAAGCGCACTTGTATTTTGTTGCTTGTTTGGAGGAAGTTACGAACATTAAATATGCGCCTGCGCCAGTTATAGTCCGACTGATATGTATAGTCAACATTTATCCATAATAGAGAGGTAGCATCTCTTATCTGTGCTTGCCATAAATCGCTGCGTGGGTTGGTACTTCTACCTCCCTGATCGTTGCCATACCACCTGTAATATTCTATGATAGGTGTATTAAGCCCTGTGATGTCTATGATAGGCGAAACTGCTGAAGTGCTGCCACCATCCACATCGGCCAGCGTATAGCTTGAAGAGGAACTGCCAGCGTTGCCTGTTACAAGGCATTTACCAGAACCGGTGGTATTATCATTGCCTGGTTGTTGTATGTACGGGCTAACACCTGATGGCCGCCAGTATGAAGCAACCGGAACGGCGTGTATCCATTTTCCTGATGTAGCATTGTCTGAAGCTGCGGTAGCGATAGCCCAGTCTGTAGGATCAGACTCGAAGTCAGTACCGAATACTCTACGTAAGCCAACAGCAAACTGATAGGGTATTGTAAACTCTGTACGCGCGCCAATGGTGCTATACCCGTTGGGGAAGCTATATGCAGGGTTTTCAAACATATCGTAGGTAATGAAGAAATAATCTACAATAGAGCCGGATGGTTGTGCAGGTATCTGCCCGCTAAAGTCAATACCACCTGTAGCGCCTGCACCATTATTGCTCAGTATGAGCGTATCCCAATTTGCAGCAGTGCGATTTTTATATATAACTTTTAAGTGCTTGAAAAAAGCAGGTTCTGCAAGCGTAATATTTGCTTTTACATCAATAGGCTCTGCTTCTATTTTTCTATTGGCAATTTCTGTGTGTTCAAGGTCGGCATCCATCATCAGGAATATACCATGTATGGCAAATGCTTTAGTAATTTGTTGGAAATGTGGCGTGCCATTTGTTATATCGTTATCATTGTCGTCATTCATGATGGCTGAAATCAGCACCTCGTGGTACACTTCTCCTTCTGTGCCTTCAGGGCCATCAGGAACATCATACAGAGTTTTTGCAAACAAGGCCGACATGCTGTCTACGCTACCCACTTCAGTTCCGTAGTCCCACCATGCACCGGCAATTATTTCTCCGTTTGCATGTACCTCGCTATTACGGTCCATAGGGTACACTTTGGCAGGTGTATTGTAAGTGCGTATGCTGCCACCCGATTTGAAGGCATTGCGCCCCAAAACAGGATCTTTGGTAATGCCCATTGCCCATATATCCGCATATCCCTCGTTAAGCCCACCATTGACCATGCCGCCACTACCTTTAATATATGCATAAAATCTGCCGTTGATACCGTGTCCATATTCGTGGTATACTACATCATTAACGTTCGCGAAAGAGTTACAAGAGCTGTTTTCTTCGAAAAAGTTGATTGATGTACCATTGTAAAAAGCATTACAACCTGTACTGCTGGAAATATCAACAATTGTAGGCAATGAAACATCTAAGCCTGTAAAGCCGGAGCCATTAGGATAGAACTGCTTCATAAACTCGTGTGCACGGTTGGCGTGGTAATATCCGTTTACAAACTGGTCTCCTGAAGGGGTCGTATTGGGATATGTGTATGTAGTGCCATTAGCAACTATATCGTGCGTGAAGGATGGTATGTTTCCACTTGCTGCACCAATGCGTACTGTAGACCAACGACCTTGCAAGCGGAGGGTAGCTGTTTGCGGAACATTCAATGAATTGTTTATATAATAACCATTATCGTCTGTATAACCAGTGTTGGTACCTATGGTAACCGCAAGGTTTGCCAAAGGCTCGATAGTGGCAGGGGTAATCACATTTGTTTTGTAAACGCTGCCGTTGATGGTAAGGTTCACTTCTTCTTTCACATTATTGGTTCTGTACAAAACAGTGCCATCTATAGCATCTATATACCCTTCCAGTTCAACAGGCATGGCCTCATCGTGTTTGTCTGTACCTGTGATGGTAAAAGGCCAGGAAGGACGCAATACATAACCATGCTGTGTAGGTACGGGAAACCAAACCCAGTTTGCGCCAATGTTTTTTGCCTGAATATTCATATCCTGTAAACCGGCAACCAGAGAGGGTGCATTGGCAACTTGCGTTGCAGACAATACCGGTTGTGTACCCGGTTGTGGCTGACCGTAAGTTTTAAGTGTAACGCGCTGTAATAGCCCTGTTGTAGTATATCGGAAACTGAGCTGAGTGAAAACTACTTCTTTACCATCTATCACTTGCTTGTAATGCACAAAGGATGCGTGTTGTGCATTCAATGCATTGGTTTGTTGCCATTGGGCAGCTTCTACACCAAGTTGTTGTAGTTGGTTGCTCAGCAAAAAAGCTGACTTATCTGTAGGGGTAGCACCCGGCACCTGTAATGTTTTCCCATATATAATGCGGGGCACACCTGTTAGTTTGTCTGTAGTAACATTGAAACCCGGAAACAGTGACTTTGCTTTTTGTTGCGACTGTGCTGCAACTTGTTTGGCTGCATGTGGCAGGCGGTCGTAATGATCAAACACAGACACCCCAAAGTGGTGTTTGTGTGCAAATGTATTGGTAGCAGTAAATGCCGTTAACCCCAACAACGCAATAAACTTCTTCATCAGCAGAATTTAAAAATTTCAGTAGATAGCAAATTACTCAGATTAAAGTTTAATTAAAAATATCGCAAGTCTATATGATGATAGTATGACAATAGGGGGATTGACAAAACCAATAGAAATGATTAAATGAAAATCATTTCTATGCATTAATAAGCAAGTGTGTAAAGGCTTTGAGGGTAGTTGGTAAAAAAAATAATGAAAAGATTTTGCAGAAAGATGGTGTTGTGTATCTTTGCGCTCCCTAAGGGGATGATTCCGTAGCTCAGTTGGTAGAGCAATACACTTTTAATGTATGGGTCTTGGGTTCGAGTCCCAACGGGATCACTGGAAAAAAGCCACTCAATTTTGAGTGGCTTTTTTATTCTTTATAAACAATAATGTTTTGCACTTTATTAGCAAATTAGGACATCGAGCTTTGAATAACTTATCACTTGGCAGAATTCTTTTTATTGTAACGTCCTCTGTATATATATAGAAGTAAGTCAAGTTCCCATGCATCAATTTTCATTGCTGACAATGCATATTCAAAATTTATTTCTGGTGTGCTAAATCTTAAGAAGTTTTTGCTGCCTGCTCCTATCCTTCCTCCCGTACTTCCACTTAAACGATTGTAGGTGACTTGTGCAATACGGTCATTGTTAATATCATTCCAAGAACAATGTATGTCTGGAAAAATAAGTATTCCTTGTTCGTTTATTTTTATTATGTCTGTATGAGAAAACTTTGTACTTATCGTCGTTTCTTGTGGTATTGTTGAGTCATCTATGAATGTGACATCTTCTTCAAAACGTTGTATTAGTGTTTGTAGTGTTTCCCTTTGCCAGCTATTCATTGATCCTCTAACTGTATCGTAAGATTGCTTCATAAGTATGCCAGCTAATTCAGCAGAACGTTGAAGTTGGTGAATATCTTCCACAGCTTCATATGCCCAAATACGCCATTCAATAGTTAATGCTGCAGAATATCTTATTGAAATAAATACGCCTATTGGTATTAATATCAGAGTGAAAAAAGGAGCCCCGATAAAAATCAATAGTAGAGGCAGAATTATTGATGAAATGAGTATATTCCTAGATGGAACATAAATATCTTTTAAGCCTTTTTCAATAGCCTCTTTAACAGTAATCATTCTAGGGTATGCCATGTTATGCACTTTCCATTTCTATATCAATAGGGTTTTTCTAGTAGTGGTAGGATGCACGCACTTACTAACACCATAGAAAGATAATTTCCTTAACTCAACCCATCAATCTCACCATTCACCAGTTTGATGCGGAATGCTTGCGGGTCTTCGGGCAGGCCGGGCATACGCATGATGTCTCCTGCTACTGCTACAATAAAACCAGCTCCTGCATTTATTACCAAATCGCGGATATTGATGGTAAAACCTTCGGGTGCGTTGATGCGGCTCTGGTCGTCGGTAAACGAATATTGTGTTTTAGCAATACAGATAGGTAGCTTATCCCAACCGCGTTTTGCAAAAGATTTCATTTTTGTTTCGGCGGCAGAGCCAAATGTTACTTTAGCCGCACGATATATCTTCGTCGCTATCTTTTCTATTTTGCTTTGTATGCTGTCTTCGAGGTCATACGTAAAGTTGATGTCTTTAGATGGGTTGTTCTCGATAATGTCAACTAATTTCTGTGCCAATTCAGCAGCACCCTCACCGCCTTTGGTAAATGCGTTGTTGATGGCAAATGCTACGCCTTGCTCTTCGCACCAATTACGCAGATGGTTTATTTCTTCTTCCGTATCAAAATGGAATTTGTTAAATGATACTACCACATTTTGCCCGAAGTTCTTCATATTCTCAATGTGGCGTTGCAGGTTTGGCAGGCCTGCTATCATAGCTTGCAGGTTGGGTTTAGATATTTCTGCAGCAGGTACACCGCCATGCAACTTCAAAGCTTGTGTGGTAACAACTATGATGGTTGCTTTAGGGCGCAAGCCACTGTATCTGCATTTGATGTCAAGAAATTTCTCTGCACCCAGATCGCTGCCAAAGCCCGATTCAGTAACTACATAATCGTTGCAACTCATAGCCATTTTAGTAGCCAATATAGAGTTGCAGCCATGAGCAATATTGGCAAACGGGCCGCCGTGTATAAAGGCTGGTGTGTTTTCGGTTGTCTGCACAAGATTGGGAAGTATGGCATCTTTCAGCAACACGGTAATGGCTTCTGCCACACCGAGGTCTTTTACCGTGAAAGGTGTTTTGTCGTATTTATAACCGAGTACGATGCGCTCTATACGTGCCTGCAAATCATCAAGGCTTGTAGCAAGGCATAACAGTGCCATTATTTCTGAGGCTGGGGTAATATCAAAGCCTGCTTCCTGTGGTATGCCGTTGGCATTGCCACCCAAGCCAGTTACAATATTGCGCAAAGAGCGGTCGTTTACGTCCAACACACGTCGCCATACAATACGGTCGAGTACTTTATCCGTTCCGCTATTCTGAAATTGATAGTTATCAAGCAGTGCGCTTATCATATTGTTGGCGCAAGTAATGGCATGGAAATCGCCCGTGAAGTGCAGGTTAATGTCCTCCATCGGCAACACTTGTGCATAGCCACCACCTGCCGCACCTCCTTTCATGCCAAAGCATGGTCCGAGGCTTGGCTCGCGTAGGGCAACGGCTGCTTTCTTACCAATGTAATTTAAACCCAATGATGCTGAAACACTTGTTACTGTCTTGCCCACACCTGCTTTGTTCGGTGTGATGGCGGTAACCAATATGAGGTTGCTTTTTTTGATTTTTTCTTCATCAAGGTAGGTGAGGGGTACTTTGGCTTTGGTACGCCCATAGGGGATGATGTCGTCAGGATTGATGCCGAGTTTAACGGCAATTTCGCTGATGGGTTTCAGTTTGGCAGCCCTTGAGATTTCAATATCAGAAAGCATAAACGTTTCGTTTTTAGATAATTGAAGATAAAAAATCTTTTGAGAGTATTTTTCAGCCTATAAATAAAAAACCGCCCCGTTGTGAGGGGCGGCCATGTATTGTAATGGGCGATTTATTATTGTATAGAAATAGATGTGGTATAGAACTTGCCTGAAATCTGCACCTTCACTCTGTATACGCCAGACGATAGCTTGTTGCCGAGGTCTATTACGTGTTCCAGTTTTTTGTTAGTGGGTTTGGCACTCTCTGTGTGTACTAATTTACCATCAGAGCCAAAGATGTAGATGGGTACTTCCATATCATCGTCTGTACCAGCTATTAATGTAAACTTACCTTTGTTGGGGTTGGGGTAGGTATATACAGCTTTACCAACTTGTTCAGGCTTCTCTTTTACGTCTATTTTTATGCTGTTGGTTGCTTTACAATCGGCAATGCTGGCAGTAACTGTATAAATGCCTGCCATATTCAATACTGTACTTGTTAGCACGGGTGATACTAGGTCTGACAGGTAATTATTAGGCCCACTCCATAGGTATGCTACACCTGTTTGCGGATTGGTAATTTGCAGCTTCAGTATTTCGCCAACAAATAGGGGTGTATTTGCTGTGATGACAGGCGTATCGGGGCTCTGATTGATAGTAACGTTTGTAGTGTTTTCTTTAGTGCAGCCGTTTAGCGATACCGTTACTTTATAAACACCCGATGCCTGAGTAGGGCTATTGGTAAGTTGCGGGTTTTGCTGTGTACTTGTAAATCCGGCCGGGCCAGACCAAGCATATGTGCTGCCGCTCAAATTGTTGGTAGCAGATAGTTGTAATGTTCCTTTACTGCACACAGGGCTGTTACTTGTAGCAGATACTGCATCTGGCGATTGTTTTACAACAACTGTAACGCTTGTGTCTTCGATACATCCAAATCCGTTTGTATTTGTGACGGTATATGTTCCATTTTGTGCAAGCGTCACATTAGGTAATAAGGGCGATTTTGCATTGCTGCTGAACCCGCCAGGGCCTACCCAGCTATGCGCTATAATTGTAGCAGTATCATTTACATTCAGCTTCAGCGAGTCGCCTGTACACAATGCAGGTATTTGCGGAATGACCGGGTTAGGTAGCGGCCTGATATAAACAACAGCAGTATCTTCTGCACCCGGGCAGTTGGCAAGATTGGTAATTGCCAGTACCCTGTATCTGCCTCTGTAAGAAGTGTCTGCAGGTGCTGCAAAAAAAGTATCGTTTTGCGGCACTGTCAGTTTCGGATCTATCCATTGAAAGAATACATCGGGGGTGGGACAAGATACTGTCAGCAAGAGTGTATCACCTGTACATACAGAGGTGTCGCCTGTTATGACCGATTTTTCTGGGCTTTGTATTACGCGCACATTTACTGTGTCTTTTGCTTTACAGCCAAAGTTGTCACATTCCAGTATATAGTCGCCTGCTTTGGCAAGTGTGGCATTGGTAACAACTGCACTTGCAAATAAGCTGGAAAAACCAGCGGGGCCGGTCCATGTAAAATTACCAATGGATGGAAATACAGCGTCGCCTAAGGTTACATTGGTATTTTCGCAGACAGGTTCTATAGCATATGCCTGCGGCTTGCGGTATTGTGATATGCGTATGGGTACATTATAATTATAGAAAGTGTCGCGTGGAGAGCTGCTGATGATGCGTATGCGGTAGCCGATGCCATTCGTTGTGCTCAATGGCAGATGACAAGGTATAGTTCCACCTAATGCAGCATTTACAGTTGCAAGATTTACCGGAGAAGCAAAGCTGCCTGCGATATTTGATAATTGCACAGTAAATGTGTTGCCCGTAGCAAATTTGTTGGTAGTATTATACTTAACGTACAAGGTGTCTCCGGCGCATAAAGCGGTATCTGTATAAGGGTAATTAATGAATACATTCGTATCAGCCTGAAACTGTGCGAGGTAACCTCGTAATTCCAAAGGCCCTGCTAATGTTGATTGGAAACCATTGGTAGTGCCGATATAATCGGTGCTTCTGGTAGTGCCGCCCAAATACACCTTGCCATAGCTGTATGCTACAGAAGCTGCAGGTTCTAAACCGTTTCCGCCAAAATAAGTTCCCCATAGTCTTTGTCCCTGTTGTGTAAACCGCATCAGGAAGGCCTCGCTTTCATGATATTGAACAGGGAATGGTATGACTGTAGGCAGCGGGCCTGAATTGAATGTTTTAAAATTGCCGGGTGTTGCTATGCGGGTATAACCACCGGTAAGACCTGCGCAATACAAAGCACCATCCGGACCGAAACAAAGAGATGTTACCCTGTCTGCACCTAATGAATCGCCTATATAAGTACCCCATTGGCGCACCCCATTTTTGTTGAACTTCACCAAAAAAGCATCTTGTGCGGCAGGTGGGTTCGGTCCACTGTAGGCATCCTGAAAAGCACCGGTAGTAGCAATGCCCGTTTGGCTGAGTGTTATGCCGCCTGCATACAGGTTGCGCATAGAGTCTGTAGCTAACGCAAATATTTCCTCGTAATTGATACCGCCATAGTAAGTACCCCATATACGCGAACCTGCTGAGTCGAATTTTGCTATAAAACCATCGTTAGCACCACCGGCAAATGAAGTAAGGTGTGCCCCTGTACTGGCTATGCCGCTAATTGCGCTGGTGTATCCTGCTATATATACATTGTTGTCGCCATCGCAAGTAACGGTATTGACTGCAGCAGGGTAGTAAGTACCCCACAGCCGCGTGCCATTAGGGCTGAATTTTGCCATGAAGCCTGTAGATGCAGTAGTGAGCCATGCGCCTGTAGTGCTGATGTTGTTGCTGCTGTTTGAATTGCCTACAACATAGGCGTTGCCTCTTGAGTCGCAAGCTACACCAAAGCCTTCATCGTAGTAGCTTCCGCCGTAGAATGTTCCCCATAGTAAAACACCGTTACTGTTGAATTTTGCGAGGAAAGCATCGTAATCGTAGCCGGCGGTTAGTACAAAACTACCATTGTAAAACTGGTGGCAGCCTGTAGAGGATAGGCCAAAATAACTGGTAGAATGGCCTGTTACAAAAAGATTGCCGTCTTTATCGCAAGTAGCTGCGTTTATCTGGTCGTTTCCTAAACCACCGAAAAAGGTTGCCCAATCGCGTGAGCCGTCTGCAAGAAAGCGCACCATAAAACCATCGTACAAGCCACCGTTGTACAAGGGTTGATGCACTATCCCAGATGAAGCAATGGCAGTAGATGGCTCGGTATAACCACAAAGTATTGCATTGCCTAAGCTATCCGTTGCCACAGCTGTGCCTAAGCTTTTGAATGTGTTACCATAGTATGTACCCCAATTCAGGATTGGATCAATAACCAATGTGCCGTCATACGCACCTGCTTCAAATCCATATTGGTTATTACGATGATTAAATTTTACATCTACTGTTTTTTTTGTTTCCTGTATATAGCTATATGGTTTTTGTTCTGTAATGGTACCGAAAGAAGTGCGGGCAGTTAACGCACCGTCTTTCAATCCTGTTTCATCAGCCCATTCGTATTCAAATTTTATATCGGCAGGGTTGCCACCCGGGCGCACCACAAAATCATATTTTATGCTCTTGTTATCGCCGGTAGTATATATTACCCAATCTATATTGTTGTATATGTTTTGATAAGTTATTTTTTTGTAGCTGCTGACAGCTATACCTTGCGGACAATGTTGCAGATAGTAACGCTCTGTATAGTGCTGTTTGTCTTCTGTAATAATAGCGGCATTATCACGGGTGTTAAGCAGCTTCATACGCATTGCCCTGTATGTGATATCGGTTGGCTGTGATTTTTTTTCGTTATTATTTTTATACTCAAGTTTTTTCCACTGATATTGAATAAAGCCATTACCAAAGAAAATATCAATATCATCTGTCGTCAGCCTGAAGTGTACATCATTACGCTGACGCTGATTTTCGTCCAGTAACTGTCCTTTATTTTCTACAAAATATAAGTTGGCGTTTGCCGGTAATGGTGTTCTGGTAATAGAACCTGCTAACAACCAGAATGGTAATGCTATAAGTATGCAAGCTGATAATAAATGTTTATTCACAAATAACGGAGTTTGTATAAATATAACATAAACATCGCATCTGTGTAATGTTTTGTTTCGCTATTGTGGTATTAAAAAACAATTAAAGACATATGCAGTTTTGTTAATCGCTTGTTATTCGGTTGCAAACAGAGGGTTAACTAACGGCAAAAATTTCAGTAAATGTGGGTTATGATAGCATATTTGTGCTATCAACGGACGTGCTGAAGCGTTCGACAAACAAACAAACAAACAAAATGAAAAAGGTATTATTCACGCTTACTTTAATTGGTTCTAGCTTTTGGGTTAGTGCACAGGCTCCGAGTAGTACAGGTACCCAGACAACAAATCTAAACCTGACTGACGCAATTGATATAACATTTGCCGCAAACGCCAGTTCCACAGGTGCTGCTATCAATTTCAACTTTAATACTGTTAATGACTATGCAAATGGTATTGAAAGTGCTCCGGCAGAAATAAAAGTAAGGTCAAACAAAAGATTTAACGTATCTGTAAAGTCAAGCAGCGCGTATTTTACTTATGCAGGAGCTGCTAGCCCTGCTCCGCAAATGTATGTAGGTAGTGTACTGTATTTTAAAATGACACAGAATAACACAGGTGGCTGGTCTTGGGTGAATAACAGATACGATTATATAGATCATTATAACTGGACATTCCTTTTTAACGGTGTTAATGGTGGTAATCAGAACTTTACGATCGTTTATAGGGTTACACCAGGTTTTGCCTTCCCCGCTGGTACTTATACTACAGACGTGATATACACAGCTACCCAACAGTAATAAAATATTGAGCTAAACGAATGTTGGTGCAGGCGTAACCTGCACCTTTTATATTTTAACATATATTAATGTTTTAGCGTCATTAAAAAGCATGAAGGCAACGTATGGATTAGCTATATTCGTAATTCTAAAAAATATACGCGTAATATGCTGAACAGGATTACATTATTAATAGCATGTGTACTACTGGTAATAAAAATGCAGGCACAGGTTGTAAGGATAGACTCCTTTGAATCGAATTATGCATTTACAGGATTGGCTACTAATGGAATGATGGCGTATACCTATAGGGTTGACGAGAGTGGCACAAATAAGACAGCGTCTCTTGAAATAGCATTCTGTATGGCAGACTATGCCAACGTGAAAAAATTTAAAGTAGGTATAGCCAAGGGTGCCAAAGTATTAGCAAGTGTATTTTCAGATGAGGGATTCTTATTTCTTACTGGTGATGCTGTAAGCCAAACACGTAAGCTGATACAAATAAATATAGAAGGGGCTGTTAATCAGCAATATACAGAATCGGATGTTGAGGCTCAGAATATGATGAGTGCAGATAATTATTACTTATTCAATAGTTTAGGTTTTACGTATCTCATCGTTCCGGTGTTGGAAAAAAAAGGATACAAGCTTACAGTGTTTGATAATGAACTGAAGCAGATACATACAAAAATTTACACCGGCAAAGCAAATATGGAAGTTGTAACTGCCAAACTGTTGATGGACAGAATACTGATATTGGAAAAAGAAACAACCGATGCGAAGCAGGCAAAATATCAATACAGCATACGACAGGTGTCTGCTAATATGCCGGATGCTTCAACAGCCTTGACACTGAATGATGAACAGGATTATTGTTTCCCTATGTTTATCAATGCAAAAGATGGAATGGTGCATACCGCAGGGCTGTATTATAAAAATGGAAAGTATGAAGACGGTAAGGCCGGTGGTTTGATGGTATATCAGTTGTCGCAGGATGGTATGGTAATGAAAAAAACAAAAGTGCCTATGAGCAAAGTAAATCAGTTTTTACCGGATGCTTGGATAGCAGCACTGTCTAAAAATACTTACCTGGCAATACAAGATGCATATACCGGTATAGCAGGTAATACAGTTGTTGTAGCTGAAATGGTACAAAAAAACCTGAAGGCAAAAGATGCATTGGTAAAAGTATCAGATATGTTGGTGATGCAGATAAGTGTTGAAGACGAACTGACAAAGCTACAATTTGCAGAGAAGGCACCAGAACTAAATATAGTAATGAGTGGTAAAGGTGTAGAAAATAACCTCTTGCATACTACTGAGTGGTTAGCATCTCATAACCTTCGTAACTATAAATTCTCTGTAATGCTCATGGGGCAACAACACATTTGCTACCAAGCAGGTGATACTAATCAGGCTGCATCAACTGTTATGCTACTGCCTATTGATAGCCTTACAGAAGGTATGGGTAGCAGAATGCTGATAAGCTTATTGCCAGACCCCAATCGCCTGATGGCGCGTCCCAGTATTGTAAGGGTGAACACTGATAAACCTGATGATGCTCGAGTAGCATGTAATCGTTATTACGGTTTTATGCCCACAGGCGACATGCGTTTATTTGTGTATAACCTCGTTCCGCCTGTTTTACAGTGGACTGTAGAGCACATAAGAAAGTGATACAAAAAGCAAGAAGCCACCAGGAATGGTGGCATTCTTTTTTATCAAACAAAACAAACGAGTTGAAATATGCTTAATGAAGTGTTGTAGTAATAATTAACAGCTAAAATTAAGTATTGACAGGGATATTACATACAATATCTAATAAAAATATACAAGGCTTATTCATTGTATGTACAACAAAATTACTATCTGTTACGGAAAGTAAGCACCCAATACCCAGCTTCGTAATCGTCTGGCAAAAGGGAGTACTCAAAATATTTTCCGCTAAATGTTACCGGGCTACCCATTGTAGGAGATGCCAGAATACGCTCTGGTGTTAGTGATGAACTGAACAGAAAATTGTAAATATTCGTGATTATACTTAACTCTCCACTGATGCTCTGATAGTTTACAACAGCACGTTTAGAAGTCTTTCCATCTTCATTTTCTTCTAAATGGAAACCATAATCTACCCGCAAAGACTCATTTTTTTCATTTTTGTAAACATATCTTACAAAGTGTCTTTTTTCATTATCAATGAAGGCCAGATTGTAACCCGGGGCAAACTCTACCATCTTTTCACAAAAACGTTTAGCGATAGCGACACTGGTATCTAACGCTAATACACGTACTGCCAAAGCCTCTTCATCTGTTTGGCTACTTGCTTGAAAGCTGATGCAACAAGCTATACACAATGCTATTATTTGCCTCAAAACTCTTGCAGTATTTTTAATACTAAAAATATAAAAATCAGTATAAGATACACAATAAAAACGGACAAGATAGTACTTGTCCGTTTGTAAATTATTGTAAATCAATATTTTATTTCGCTATGCTGAATTGTTTGGTAATAGATAGGTCGTCAGATTGTGCATTGAGAATATAGCTGCCAGATGGTAAAGCATCTACCATTGTATTGGTAGAGCCGGTTGCTGTCCATTTCTTAACAATACTGCCGGTAATAGTACTGATAGAATATGTTACCGGGGCAATAATATTGCGGTTTAGATTGATATTCAATACGTTGCTGGCAGGTACAGGATACAACTGTATATCTGTGTTGCCTGCAGTAGTATTTAATATTGAGGTAGGGGCATAATATTCGTAATAGTAGCGCATTTGTGTATTACCAGTTTGTTGCTTCCACGTAGCAGTGGCAGCATCCCAGCTTGTAAGTGTTATGCTCTCCAACAAATTTGCAGTGTTATATGTGCAGGTTTCATTTGTATGATTTACAAAACTGCTACCATTCCATAATTGAATTATTTCTGATGTTTTGTTATTCAGTACATTATAAGTGTAAAGATGCCTTGCATAGAGCGTCCAGTTGCCAGTATCAAAAACATATTCTTTGCTTTCAATAATATTTTTGAAGTTGTATGCATACTCAAACTTGCGAACAAACACCCAACGATTATTAGTATTGTCCCATTGCTCAAGTGTATAAGTATCTACTTCATTATCTGTATTATAGGTATATGTTTTACGCTCATTATTGTATAAACTACCGGTGCCATGTTGTGATACCTGATCTGTAATAGATATTATATTGTTATTGGCATCATAAGCATATGTAGCGCTGTATGCATTTGAGTTGATACTGACAACATAATTGCCATTGTAAGTAAGTGTGGAAGGTACATTATGAGACCATGTACCACCAACCCATAATTGAAAAAGGGATTCTTCAATCTTTTTAGTGCCGGCAATATATTTATATAAGTAACGCGCAGAGTCTTTCCAGGCTTGTGTAGCATTGTGCCAAATAGCATACCGCAGCGACGTTATTTTATTTTCAGTATCAAAACCTTGTCTGCGATAGAGCCTGTTATCGTATTTTGAAGAGTTGTTGTTGTAATAGTATGTTATGGCATCGTCAAATAAGAAAGATTCATCAAAGTTGGGCCTGTCGATATTAATCAAGCCACTGCGCCCTGCACTATAAACGTATCTAACTGAATCGACAGGTATAAAAAGCCCATTGTTATATTTTAAAGCTACTTTGGCTACAACACGATAGTTATTTACAACTCCCGGTTTCTCACCATTGCCCAATGTGGGGTTGAAATGGGGGAAACCACCACTACCACCTATAACTATACCGGTAGTTAGGCCTTGTGGCCCCTCTGCCGCCTGTATGGCATTAACTGTGCATAATGCTATTATGAAGAGTAATGCTTTTTTCATATCACATAGCTTTATGAATGAATAATGTTTTTAATGTAGCTTCAACTACTATGTTAAATCTACACATATTATTTAAAACGAATTGTCATATTTCAAGAGTATGACAGAATTTTGACATATTCGTTACAATTACCACCAATAGTATGACAATTGTTTATCTGAAGTAACTTAACGGCTTACAGTTAGTATTTCTTCGAGTGTACTGTTCCCTTTAATAATTATTTTGTATTTACCGTTTGGCAGTTGGGTAACATCCAGAGAATATTGATAGCTTTTACGTGTGCCTACTTTTATTTCGGTCAGCTGAATATTGTATTGCATATCGTACACAACAATGCTGAATGGTTGTGCCTGTACCCAATCTACATATATATTGGTATATGTTTTGGCGGGGTTGGGGTATAGCTTCAGCCTGTCTGTAGTTGTTTCTTTTGTTGTTTTTGTATTTTCTTTTGTTGCAGACTGTGCCGCAGCAGACGAGGCAGTAAACAGGCTGATACAACAAGCTATGATATAACTACGCATATTTTTTGGCATTTAGATATATAAATATACTAAAGAATATGCGGTATATATTATTCTCCCATTTTTTGCTGTAATGCTTTGCTATAAAGGGTTTCGAGTGTTGGTTAACAAATGCTTTGTAAACAGGTGGTTAACCGTTTGCAATGTTTTTGGTTAACTGATTATAAAGCCATCGTTAACTGAGCTTTATTATTTGGCAAAGGGGGTGCGCGCGATGCATCTTTGTATTATCAAAACAAAAAACACACAATAAAAAACACACAAAATGAAGAACACTGCACACATCCGCCAAGCTGAAGTTTCAAAGAAAATCATGTTGTTTGTCTCTATCATCACATGCGTGGTGCTGGCAGTGAATTTCTAAAAAAGATAGAAAGTACCGCCTAAGCGATTACAGGTCAGGTACTTTCTGTTTTTCAATTACGTTCTCTCTTATCCTCTATATGTAGAAAGCCCCTTTTCAGGGGCTTTGTTTATTTTGATATCATAAAAGTTTCAGTTGCTTCTGCATCTTCTGTATGCAGGTGCAACAGGTAGGCTCCCGGTGGGAGTTCGGCAACAGGTAGCTGTTTTTGAACTGTGGTATTGGCGGGTTCATCCCATGCTTTCAGCAAACGGCCATTCATGTCTGTTACACGAATTGTGTATGGTTGCCTGTTTTTCAAATCGGCACGTACAAACAAAAAGTCTGTAGCAGGGTTGGGGTACATGGTTACTTGTACTTCAAGTTTGCTTTTTGCAGCTACGCTTGTAGGAAAATATTGCTCGTAAGTGAAGTAAAGTTTATTACAGTTAGTATAAGATATGGTATCATGAACATTTGCCCACTTTGTACCGTCCCATTGGTCTAATATCAGGCTGTCTGGGTATTTGATTAAATTATAGTAATAGCGATACCGCATTACATTGCCCCAACCAGTACCGCTATACATTTGAAAATACATCGAATCAACGCGGCCTAATTTTCCATAGTAAGTAGTGAACAATTGGGAAGTATGCCTGATTGGTATGCCTGCAGGTTTGGTATAATAATATACTGTTTCGGTAATAGGTTGTCCGGCAGTATTGTAAGTGTAGGCATTTACGCTACGTTTCTCCCAAACACCCCAAGGGTGGTGCTCTGCTAATATAGAGTCAATCATATTGGTGCTGTTGTAATAATATGTTTTTCGTTCGCTATTAGTCTTACCCTTACCCAATACTAGAACTTGTTCTAGCAGATTTTTACTATTATATGTGTAAATAATATAAGGGTCTCCATTGTCGTGAAATACAGTATCTGGTAGCTTTAAAAAATTGTACTTGTAATAGTTGTAGGTAACCGGATTAGTTAGCTCTTTTATTAAAGAATGCATTAACAGACTGCCATTGTAATTGTAGACAGCAGAATCCCAAGTAACAGACTTTCCGCCAAGAACACCAACTTTACTAATGCGATAAATAATATTATTTAAAATATCGAATTGCTGATAGGTTGCATGTATATAACCAGGTTGACGCGGTTTGTATCGTATCACACTATCGTATTGCATGTAGTTTACTAACTCGTAGAAAAGCTGATGTTTTCTTATTTGTGTATATGGACGAAGACTTTGATTAAGTGCCATACTTGTATAAAAGCCACCTCTGCCGTTGCTGTAATAATAAATAGCAGAGTCAATTTTTTCAAAGTCAGCTCCTGTTGTATTAGAAAGGTATTCAAACATTTCCAATTTCTTCAGCCTGTAATGCTGTGCATCGCAAAGGTGTGCTACACTGATAGCAAGTAGTGTAATAAGTAACGTAACGTAACGCATAAAAAGGTATTTAAAGGTTAAATAAATATACTGTAGTATGAAGGTATGTTACAACGTACGTTGTTGGCAATAGCGAAAAGTGGTTATTACAATTTGCTGACTTTGTTGTGGCATTTCTATGATAATATGCCTGTAATGCTTTGCTATAAGGGTTTCGAGTGTTGTTTAACAAATGCTTTGTAAACAGGTGGTTAACCGTTTGCAATGTTTTTGGTTAACTGATTATAAAGCCATCGTTAACTGAGCTTTATTATTTGGCAAAGGGGGTGCGCGCGATGCATCTTTGTATTATCAAAACAAAAAACACACAATAAAAAACACACAAAATGAAGAACACTGCACACATCCGCCAAGCTGAAGTTTCAAAGAAAATCATGTTGTTTGTCTCTATCATCACATGCGTGGTGCTGGCAGTGAATTTCTAAAAAAGATAGAAAGTACCGCCTAAGCGATTACAGGTCAGGTACTTTCTGTTTTTCAATTACGTTCTCTCTTATCCTCTATATGTAGAAAGCCCCTTTTCAGGGGCTTTGTTTTTATGTTGCAGTTGGCACGTATTAGTTGATGCCGTCTTTATAATCTAGTTTGTCGGGGTCTGGTTCGTGTAGTTTTACAGGTGTTGCTTTCGCTTTGCGGCGCATACGCATGTTCAGCAGTTCTACAGTAAAAGAGAATGCCATAGCGAAGTACACATAATTTTTCAGGTGCATTTCGTGCGCGCGTTCGCTATCCCAGCCTTCTATTATTAATACTACACCTACCAATACAAGGAATGACAGTGCCAACATTTTGAGTGTGGGGTGCTTATGTATGAATGCCGCTATTTTGTGACTAAAGAGGAACATGATAATCATAGCTATAATAACTGCTACTATCATTACTTCTACATGCTTGGCTATACCAACAGCTGTTATCATACTATCGAAAGAAAATATCATATCTACCAATATCATTTCGCCAATAGCTGTAGCAAAGCCAATGGATTTGCCTGACTTATTGCCGTTCAGTTCTTCTTCCTCACCTTCAAGTTTGGCATGTATTTCCTTTACTGTTTTATAAAGCAGGAATAAGCCACCACCCAGCATTACAAGGCTGGCAAGGTCAAAACCTTTATCGAATAATGTAAACAATGGTTTGCCTTTCTGCTGTACCAGCCAACTAAGCCCCATTAATAGTATAACACGTACAGAAATACCAGTAAGCATCCATATGCGGCGGGCTGCCAATTGCTTTTCTTTGGGCAATCTGCCCATAATGATGGATACGAAGATTACATTGTCTATACCCAGTATCACTTCCAGTATGGCTAATGTAAGCAGGCTTATAAGGCCATCAATAGTTAATAGTTCTTGCATAGTATTTTATGAGATTAGTCCTTTACAAATATTGGATGCGGTGGCCGGACCTTCGTACACAAACCCTGTATACACCTGCACCAATGATGCGCCTGCATCTAATTTTTCTTTAGCATCAGCAGCCGTAAAGATACCGCCTACTGCAATTATGGGTATGCTGCCTTTGCTGTTGGTGTGTATGTAACGTATTACTTCAGTAGCTCTGTTACGTACAGGTGCACCACTAAGCCCGCCTGCACCGATGGCTTCCACCTCGCTGGCTGGCGTGGTGAGGTGGCTGCGGTCTATGGTTGTATTGGTAGCTACCAGCCCTTGTATGCCTGTTTGCTGTACGATGCTGATGATGTCATCAAGCTGCTCATTGGTAAGGTCAGGTGCTATTTTCAGCAGTAGTGGTTTGGGGGCACCAAGTGATTGGTTGAGTTGCATCAAGGTATTAAGGATGTGCATCAAAGGTTCTTTGTCTTGCAGGGCACGTAAGCCAGGCGTATTAGGGCTGCTTACATTCACTACAAAATAATCTACCACGTCATACAAGTCTCTAAAACAAGCCTCATAGTCTTTGATGGCATCTTCGTTTGGTGTGTCTTTGTTTTTACCGATGTTGCCGCCAATAACCAATTTTTCTTTGCGGAATTTCAGTCTTTCAGCTGCCGCGCCTGAGCCTTGATTGTTAAAGCCCATACGGTTGATGAGGGCTTTATCTGCAGGCAGGCGGAAAAGTCGTGGCTTGGGATTGCCCTGTTGAGGGCGTGGGGTTACAGTACCAATTTCTACGAATCCGAAACCGAGGGAAGCTAAAGCATCGGTGTATCGGGCATCTTTATCAAAGCCTGCTGCCAGTCCTACAGGGTTTGGGAAATGGATACCCCATAATGTTTTGTGTAATGATGGGTGCTGTACTGTATATAGTTTTTTTAACAGGAAGCGAAGCGGGGCTATCGAGTACGCCCAATGCAGGCGTTTCATAACCATATAATGCACTTTTTCGGGGTCTATGCCGAACAAAATCTTGCGAATAATACCGTACATGGGGGGCAAAGATACGATATGCCGTTTGTATGTTTTTTAACATTTTGTAACGGTTCTGCCATCACCCTGTTATGTATCTTTAGCAGATAATGGGCCGTATTTTTACTCAACTTAGCATGGCAGGCATATTAATTGCCTGGATAGCTACAGGTATGGCATACGGGCAAACCATGCAGGGGCAGCTAACCGATTATGAAGAAAATAGGGCAGTATCTGAAGTTATCATCACCAATATACATACCAACGAAGTAACCACCAGCGATAAGGACGGCAAGTTTTCTATATCTGTAACAGGCGGACAACTGCTGGAGTTTAAGAAAGACGGCTACAAAGTAGTTCGTTTTCGCCTGCCACAGGGACGTACGGTATCTTTTTACAAAGTGGGTATGCAACGCTATAATCCATCTGTGCCACAATTTGAAAACATGGCTGCACCCGACTATAAAACCGATAGTCTGAAATATGCGTTGTTGTATAAAAAAGAGCTTGAGTTTCAGCAGATGAGTACTATACAGGCAATTCAGCATCCATTTTCAGCACTTAGCAAGCGTAGCAGGCAGATATGGGCTTTTCAGCAGGAATACGCTTGGTTTCAGGAACAGAAGTATATAGACTATACCTTTAACGATAACCTGATAACGTCGCTTACGGGTCTTGCCGGCGATAGCCTGAGGGTTTACAAACAAATGTTCCGCCCTTCTTATACCCAATTGCGGAATATGGATGAATACACCTATTTCGGGTATATAAAACGTACAGTCGCTGCTTACAGAAAGCGTGGTACAAGGGCACGTACATCACCCCCTGTACGTGTAACTCACTAAGCGTTGTTTTTCAATTAATTATATTGTTTTTCTGATTGTACAGCCAAATAGGCTCGTTAATCGCTTGTTAACCGCTTGCAAAATGAGCGTTAAACAGAGTCGTTTTTTTCATTAACCGCTACTCATACCCCCATCTTTGTATCATCAAACAAGCAAAACAAACATCAACAAACAAACAACTATTAAAAATTAAGAAAATGAAAAAGATCGTATTATTCTCAGTTATTCTTACTTGCATCAACTTCGCAGTAAAAGCACAAGCTCCATCTTCTACTGCTACACAAACAGTTAATCTGAACCTGAGCAACGCAATCGAATTAACATTCACAGGGTCTGGTACTGCAACCGGTGCAGCTGTAAACCTGGCTTTCAATACAGTAAACGACTACGCTAACGGTGTAGCTTCATCTGAACAAACATTACGTGTACGTTCTAACCGTCGTTTCGGTGTAACAGTTCGTACCAACAATGCAAACTTTACTTACACAGGTGCTGTAACACCAGCTCCGGTAATGCCTGTTTCTGGTGTATTGAGCCTGAAAGTAGGTGGTAACACAACCGGCGGAACAGTAGCTAGCCCATTCAGCACAAGTGCTTACAATGGTTTGAGCGCTACGGCAGCTAACCTGATAACAAACGCTGCTAACGGTGGCAACCAAACATTTGGTGTTCTTTACCAAGCTACTCCCGGTTTCGCTTACCCTGCAGGTACTTACACTGTAGATGTAGTTTACACTGCTACTCAATTGTAAT
>CALESY010000134.1 GCA_937919945.1 uncultured Chitinophagaceae bacterium
CAGAAGTTGTGTTATCTTGTCCTGCACTAAAAATGGTTTACGACCGTTATAGAGTAATCAGTTTACCCATCGATGGACAAAAATAATCCTCTTAGTCAAAATCTCTTATCAAAAACCAATATTGCGCTATTATGTGCTGTTGGTATGCTGGGTGCATTTTTCCTGTCTCGGGCATGGTTGTCTTTTTTTACGTTCGCTTTTGGTGTTAATGCTTTGTGGAATGTACACCCCAAAAACTGGTTAAGGCATAAGTGGTGGCTTGTAGGTTTTTTGTGGGTGGGCATGTATGGCATATCTTACTTATGGTCGGACAATGTGGCCGACTGGAGCAACCGATACACAGTTAAGTCTCCTATACTGCTATTGCCATTGGCATTTGCTTTGTTACCTGCTTTTTCCGTAAAGCAGTTGCGCATATTTACTATCAGTGGTTGTATTATGATGTTGGCAGTAGTTGGCTATAGCCTACATTTTTATCTTGATAACCCAACCTACTATGCCGAGCAATACGTATACTCGCATATATTCCCAACACTGCCCGATAACGACCATATACGCCATAGCCTGTCCATCAGCCTCTTTATTGTATGGTGCGTATATGCTAGGGTGTTTTTAGACAGTAGACTACAACGATGGTTTGTATGTATTACCGTATTGCTGTTGAGTGTGTATTTGCATATACTGGCTGCCCGCACGGGTTTGGTGGTTTGGTATCTCTTTGTGTTTTTGTGGGTGATGCGTTATGCAATAAAGAAAAGCTTTGTTGTGGGTGCAGGTTTGCTCGCGGTTTTGTGTATTGCTGCATTTATTGCAGTAAAAACCGTACCCACGCTCGAAAAGAAAGTATGGTATGTAACCCACAGCATGGAGTTGTATAAGCAAGGCAATATGCAGTCAGGTTATAGTGATATTGGCAGACTCATATCATACAAAGTAGCTGGTGGTGTTATTGCCGCTCATCCCTTATGGGGTGTTGGCAGTGGAGATATGTTTACAGAGGTGTTGAAGGGCTATGATGCACAATTCAAAAACGTACCACAGGAGTACCGCTTGTTGCCACATAATCAGTTTTTCATTGTTATGCTGGCAACCGGTTTGATTGGTATCATATTATTTTCTATCTGGGTTATTATGCCCCTAGGCTGGTTAAAGGAAGGTAAGCGTACTTTCTATCTGTTTATAACATGGTTTGTACTCACGCTTACCTTATTGATAGAACCGATGCTTGAAGTACAATACGGTGTATTCGTATATTTGTTTTTCCTGTTGTGGATGTGGCACGCCATCCGCACAGGCGAAAACATTAACAGGCATGACTAATTTTATTCCCGTTTTTCCCCTCGAAATAGTGGTGTTCCCCGGCGAGAAGTTGAACTTGCACATTTTTGAGCCACGCTATAAGCAAATGATAAAAGACTGTGTGGACTTGAAAAAGCCTTTTGGTTTGCCACCAGTTTTCGGCAACAAACCATCAGAATATGGCACATTGATGGAAATTATAGAAGTTGCCAAAGTATATGATAATGGTGAGATGGACATTCGTACACAAGGTGTGAGCATTTTCAGGGTATTGGAATACATGAAGCAGATACCAGACAAGCTCTACGCAGGAGCTATTGTTACATATCCCGACAATATGATGGCGCAAGGCGATACACAGCTTTCAAAGCTGCTGATGAACGAGGTGAAACGACTTTACACATTACTGAACCTTGAACATAAATTCCCAGCAGAAAAAACGGCGATGGTGTCTTACGAAATAGCACACCTTGTAGGTATGACCAAAGAGCAGGAATACGAGATGCTGCAACTCTTTACAGAACTGCAAAGATTGGAATATATCAGGCGACACTTGAAGAATGTAATACCTGTGGTGCAGGAATTGGAGGAGATGAAAGAAAGGGTGCAGCGAAACGGTCATTTCCGGAACCTCAACCCGGGAGACTTCAATTTGTAATGCAGATGGTTAATAAATAGTACAAGCTGTGATTTTACCAATGTTTTTACTATTTTAGCCTACTCTCATATAAAAAACAAAAAAGCTATGTCTGTAAATCTTTGTATTGATTGGGGTAACAGCAGAATAAAAGTGGGTGTAATGAATGCCGAAGACCATTTGCTGGACTTACACCGCTTTTCAGAAGAAGGCATCAGAGAGGGTATAGCACATATAATAAACGAATACAAGCCATCGAAGGCTATTGTATGCTCAGTTACAGACAAATCGGCTGCGATAGAACCATTTTTGAAAGAAAACCTGCGTGCAGTTGTGGTGCTGAATAATAACACCCCTGTACCTATTATGAATGCATATAGCTCACCGGGTACGTTGGGTGCAGACAGGGTTGCATTGGCTGTGGGGGCTTATATGGCTAATCCGGGTAACAATAACCTTGTAGTATGCCTTGGCAGTTGTATTACGTACAATTTTGTACAGAAAAACAAGACATTCCGCGGCGGAGCTATTTCTCCGGGTTTACACATGCGTTTGCAGGCTATGCATCACTTTACCGATAAATTACCTGATGTAAAACCAGAAGGTGATTTGTTATTATTGGGTTACGATACGGAAACAGGTATGCGAAGCGGTGCCGTATTTGGAATGGCGGCAGAAATCGACGGTATTGTTAGCGAATATGCATCCCAATATCCTGATTTTAACGCCATATTAACCGGCGGAGATGCACCTTTCTTTGAAGGCAAGCTGAAAAGTAAGATATTTGCAGACCCTAATCTGTTGATGAAAGGTCTAAATATAATACTGAAGCATAATGCGCCACATATTCGCTAAGCGTCTCCCCGTTGCAATACTTTTTTTTACAGCTATCACTACACAGGCACAAAACTCAAATAAAGAGAATTCACCCTATTCAAGATTTGGTATAGGTGAATTGCGCAATAGCAATAACGTAATGCTGAAAGGCATGGGTAATATTTCATCGGCTTATGCAAGTCCGGTAAATATAAATGCCTCAAATCCAGCTTCCTACGCATCGCTCATCCTAACTACTTACGAAGCAGCAGGAGAAGGTAACAGGCGTACTGTAAAATCTACAGGTGCTACTTATCAAACAGGTATGGCAACGCTTACCAATATGCAGATAGGTATACCTGTTGGTAAACATGGGGGTATGGCATTGGGCCTTAGGCCGGTAGCGAGAATGTATTATCGGTTGAATGATACACTTAATGTAGATAGTTTTGGACAAGCAGTAAAAGGTTATTCAGGCGATGGTTCACTTAATCAGGGTTTCATTGGTTTTGCTGGTAAGTATAGTGGCTTCAGCCTCGGTTTCAATATTGGCTACACATTTGGTTTAGCTGAACGTATCAGTACATTAGACCCGTTAGAAGTAAATAATAAAGTATTGGGTTCCGGGTTTCTCACACGCACACAGTTAGGTGCATTGCAATGGGATGCAGGTGCTATGTATGAAAATAAGTTGAATGATAAAATATCTATACGAGGCGGCCTTACCTATAGTGCATCGCAAGCACTCAATGCTACACGCAGCCAATATTGGATTGCCTATCGTTTTCAGCAGGATACCATTTACAAAGCAGAAGGTAAAGAAGGTACTATTGTATTGCCTTCAAAATACAGTGCAGGTGTGCAACTGTTTAGTGGCAACAAATGGACAGCAGGTATTGATTTTGCCGGTGCAAACTGGAAGCAGTATCGCGATTACGGGCTAACAGATTCATTAGCTTCAGGTACTTATAAGTTGAGCATTGGTGGCGAGTACACACCTGATATCAACGCTATGAGAAAATATTTTCAGCGTGTTACTTACAGGTTAGGTGCATATTATGGCACTGACCCCGTAATGCTAAGGGGGGTACAGTTAAACTACTATGCAATAACTGCCGGATTTAGTTTACCATTCAAGAAAAATACAGGTAGAATACACACTTCATTAGAGGTTGGCAGCAGAGGTACTACATCCAATGGATTACTTCGCGAAAACTTTGTTCGTTTTGGGTTAGGCTTATCATTCAACGATAAGTGGTTTATCAAACGTAAGTATGAATAAACTATTGAGTCATACAATAATGTACATTACCCGTCATTATGTATGGCTGTTATGCATCTTGTTGTCATCTTGCAAAAACGATATGAAAGAAATAGATGCCTTAGTAGGCAAAGGCGCAGGGCAAGAAGATAAAGCAGAAGAGGTAACTATTTTATATAGTGACAATGGCAACATGAAAATGCGACTCTTTGCCAAAGAGTTTGTCAAGAATGATTTGGCCAAACCACCATACACTGATATGCGCAAGGGTTTACGGGTAGAGTTTTACGACGACAGTGCAAGAGTAGAGAGTACGCTTACTGCTCGGTATGCCCGTTATTACGAGCAACAGGGCAACATCCTGATACGCGACAGCATAGTAGTTGTAAATAAGAAAGGAGAGCAACTGAATACAGAAGAACTTGTCTGGAACCAAAGCGCAAAAAAGCTATATACCGAAAAGTTTGTAAAAATAATTACTGCTACACAGGTAATGTATGGCGACGGACTTGAAGCGAATGAAGACTTTACATGGTATAAAATACTGAATCCCAAAGGTATAGTTGCTGTTAAGCAGGCTGAGTTGCCGGAATAACGTGTACAGAAATCCCCCGATTAATAACCTCAACAACTCCTGTAAACTAACGCAGGTTTTACTATTTTTGCGGCTCTTATATTATAAATCTTGATAACAAAAGACAAATGAAGAAATTACTGTTATCTCTCGTTGCTGCCGTTACACTGTTTTCGGTACGTGCCGACGAGGGGATGTGGATACCCATGCTGATAGGCAAGAACTACGACGAAATGGTGCGTAAGGGCTTGAAGCTGTCAAAAGAAGACTTGTACAGCATCAATAATGCCAGCATGAAAGATGCTATTGTGCAATTTGGTGGCGGCTGCACCGGCGAGATGATTTCGTCTGCTGGTTTGCTCATTACCAACCACCACTGTGGTTATGGAAATATTGCGCAGCTTAGTACGGTTGAGAAAAACTATCTGGACAATGGCTTTTGGGCATACAGCAAAGAGCAGGAGCTGCCTGCTAAAGATTTGTCTGTTATTTTTTTAGAGAGGGTAGAGGACGTAACAGCGCAGATAGAAAAAGCTACACGCAAACTAAAAGGCGATAAGCTGGCTAAGAAGCTGGATGAGATAAAAAAAGAGATAGAGAAAAAAGCTGAGCAAAAAGACAAATATGTAGCAAATGTAAAGGAATACTTCAACGGCAACCAATACCTGTTGTTGGTGTACAAGAAATATACAGATGTTCGTCTGGTTGGTACACCTCCAAAATCTTTAGGTAAGTATGGTGGTGATACTGACAACTGGATGTGGCCACGTCATACAGCAGATTTCTCTATGTTCCGTGTATATGCAAATAAAGACAACGAACCTGCAGAGTATTCAAAAGATAACGTACCATATAAGCCTAAAAAGTACTTGCCTATTAATATAGGTGGTGTGCAAGAAGGCGATTATACCATGATATTCGGTTACCCTGGTCGCACCAACCGATATGAGGTGTCAGAAGGTGTGAAGCTGGCGATAGAAACAGTTAACCCTTCAATCGTTAAGATACGTACCAAGCGTCTTGCCATTATGAAAGACCACATGGACAAAGACAAATCTGTGTATTTGAAACTTACATCATCTTATGCTAGCATTTCTAACTACTGGAAGTATTTCATTGGTCAGACAGAACAACTGAAACGCTTGAAAGTAGTAGAAGAAAAAGCGCAGAAAGAAGCAGCTTTCAGCAAATGGGCATACAAAGAAGCACCTGAATATAAAGGCTTAATGCGCGACTTTGGTAAAATTTATAACGGATATGCGCCTTATGCAAAACACTCAACTTATTATACCGAATGTTTCCGTGCGCCGGCATTGTCAAAACTGGGTGGTGGTATAGAATTGCTTTACAAAGAACTTGAAAAGAAAGAACCTAATCAGGACACTATCAAAAAACACGTAGATGATTTGAAGAAAGGTCGCAAAGCGATTATGCGCACTTTCGATAAATCAACCGAGTTGGAATTGATGGCAGAAATGCTGAAGATGTTCTACAACGATATACCCAAGGCACAGCACCCCGACGTGTATCAGAATGTAGTATTCAAAAAGTTTGGCGGACAAGGTATTGATAAAACCTTCGAAGACTATGCTGCGTATGTAATGAACAATAACATGTTTATTGATAGTAATACGTTCAACGCTTTCTGTAAAGAGCCTACTATCGATAAAATAAACAACGACGCTGCTTGCCAAATGGGCATGAGCTTCCTTAAAAACTATAAAGATCATTACGAGCCTACAATAGATAAATTCAGCAAAACAAAGAAAGAACTGAGTAAGAAGTATGTACGCGGACTCATGGAAATGAACGAAGACAAACTGTTCTACCCGGATGCTAACTCTACTATGCGTATTACATACGGACAAGTATTGGGTTACGAACCGCAGGATGCTGTACACTTCGATTACTTCACCACATTGGATGGCTTTGTTGCTAAGTATAAACCAAACGACGAAGAATTTGACGCACCTAAAGAACTGATAGACCTGTATAACAAAAAAGACTACGGTCAATATGTAGATAAGGATGGTACGCTACACACTTGCTTTATTACCAACAACGATATTACAGGTGGTAATTCCGGCAGTCCCATCATCAACGCGAAAGGTGAATGGATAGGTATAGCTTTTGACGGTAACTGGGAAGCCATGAGTGGCGATATAGCTTTTGACAAAAACTACAAACGCACCATCTGTACCGATGCTCGTTTTATACTGTTCATTATAGAGAAGATGGGCAAAGCTAATAACCTAATTGAGGAAATGGACGTGCGTAAGTAACCACAACAATATCTTATTATACAATAAAGAGCCCCTGGATAGGGGCTCTTTATTTATTGTAGCAATTCTATGATAAAACGCAACTCATTTAGCAGGCGTATTTATTTTGTGGCATATATTGCGATGCGGAATGCTGATAAAGAATGAGTTGAAAAAATGAGGTCAATATTTATATTATTATTTGTTTCTGTTTTACCACTCTGTAAATGCTATGCTCAAAAGTTTGACTTAGGTAGCTGGAATATTGTAAACCTGAAGTACAATGTTTCCGAAAAATGGAGTCTATTCGGAGAAGCCCAATTACGCTCTTTAAAGTTTTATGATCATTTTCACTATTACGAATACAAGGGTGGCTTCAACTATAAAGCATACAAAACAGTCTCGATATCGCTGGGAGCAGGTAGTTACCAAACCTATAAAGAGGGGGGCGATTTTGTATTGCCCAAAAATAATGATGAGTTCAGGCTATGGCCGCAAATAATATTATTTCAATCTGTTGGTAAGCTGAAAATAGAACAACGCTACAGAGCAGAGTTCAGATTTACGAGCAATGGTTATCGCAATCGTTTCAGGTACAGGTTAGGCCTGTCTTACCCGTTTGGTAAAGAAAGAAACGGGTACAAGCCTTTTCAGGTAAGTGCAAGCAACGAATTGTTTTTTACAGACAAAGAACCCTACTTTGAAAGAAACAGGATGCTGGTTGCTTTCAATTACAAACCCTCTAAGTCAACAACTTTACAAATTGGTTATTTGCACCAATTCGACTACAAAATAAACGACGAAACAGGCCGCGACTTTTTACAGGTAGGCTATTTCATTGAGTTGTTTAAAAAACAATCGCCCAACAGAAATTATGATATAGACCTGAAAGATAATTGAGTTGAGGAAATGACTTGATACTTTATGTACGAATTAAGCTTACAATGGCTGAGAGTAATATATTTAGTTCAGAATGTAATCTGAAACATTTATAGCATTTATATATAGTATATCAAGAAAGCTTTTTCGCCAGTGCTTCAAACATATCGGCGGGTGGGGTATTGCCCCAGAGTACATTGTATATACTGCTCGCTATTGGGTGGTCTATCCCCAACTGTACAGATATGGTTTCCATGCCACGAGAGGCAAAATAGCCTTCAGCTACCATGTTCATTTCAAGTTGCGCGTTCTTAACGCTGTAACCCTTACCCAGCATATTGCCAAACATGCGGTTGCGGCTGTGTAGCGAGTAACAGGTTACCAGCAAATCACCCAAATAGGCACTTGTATGAAAATCAGGCCTTTCGTTGGATGGGTGCACTTTATCAAAATGCGCTTCCAGAAAGTGGTACATTTCTCTATAGCAATTAGTAATGTAAACACTCAGGAAGTTATCGCCATAGTCGAGTCCATGTGCCATGCCTGCACCAATGGCATATATGTTCTTTAACACAGCAGCAAATTGTGCCCCCCATATATCATGATTGTGAGTAGTGTAGATATACGGGCTAAGGAACGCTTCTGCTATAGCACCAGTAAACGCATCATTCAACCCCGAAAAAGTAAGGTAAGAGAGTCTTTCCTGCGCCACTTCTTCTGCATGGCATGGCCCAGTAATGGCTGCGTAATTTTGCAAATCAAACCATTCGTATCGGGCAAGGTAGTCGTTTAGCAGTAGATTGCTTTCGGGCAGTATGCCTTTAATGGCAGATACTATCTTTTTGTCTTTCAGCAGGTTGCTGTCAATACTTTCCAGTACTTGTTGTGCGTAGGCGGATGGTACAGCTACTATCAGTGTATCGCACTGGCTAACAACGTCATGCAGATTGTCGGTCGGTAGTATTGTATCAGGCGAAAAGTGAACAGCCGTAAGGTATTGCGGGTTGTTGTGTCTTGTTTTCAGGTGGTTCATGGCATGGGTATTGCGTATCCACCAATGTATCTGTATACCCTTATCAGTCAGTATCTTGGCAAGGGCTGTACCCCAACTGCCGTTGCCTATAATGCCTATTTTGCCAAGTATATTGTTGCTCAATACCGTATTGCGTTTGTAGAATAAATTTAGTGAAAGGCTTACGGATATACAATGTTGTTATTCATCGTCTTTCTTAGCTTCAAACAGTTTATCTTTTTCAGTAACTGTCACACTCGATTTGTCTTTTAAAGTACGGGCAATAGCACCATAAGGGGCAATCACTACTTCTTCACCATCTTTCAATCCGTCAGTTATCTGTATATACTCATTGTCCTGTATGCCTGTTTTTACATCTCGCAACTTTACTTTTTTCTCTTTATTGTCATATACAAATACTACTTGACGAATATCGCTTTCAACTCCTGTGCCATTGTTCTTTTTCTTAACGCTATCCGGCCAGTCGCGTGTAGTAACTGCATTTACAGGTACAGACAGAATGTTTCTTTCGCGCCTTGTTTGTATTTCTACGCTGGCACTCATACCTGGCTTGAAGACAAATCTGCCTTTCTGCAAATTAGCAATCAAGTCTGCATAGCTCGATGGTAAAATGAGAATATGTACAGTGTAGTTTGTTACCTGATCGGTACTGATTTGTGATGCACCGCCTGTTTTGCTGGAAACACTCACTTTCGATACTACACCTGTAAACTTACGATTGCGGTATGCATCTGCTTCTATGATAGTAGTATCGCCGATTTTCACTTTGGCAATATCTGTCTCGCTTACATCTACACGTACTTCAATACGGCTCATGTCTGCGATAGTCAGCATTTCAGTACCAGCCATTTGTGCTGTGCCAACTACGCGCTCTCCCAGTTTTACATTGAGGGCAGATACAATGCCTGAACGAGGGGCAACAATCGTTGTACGTTTAAGGTTTTCACGAGATTGGGAAAGCCCTGCTGATGCAGCTGTAACACTATAATTGCCACCTGATACATTAGCACGGGATGCTTCATAGCTTGCTTTTGCACTCAGATAATTGGCTTTTACCTGCTCATATTCCATAGCAGATATTACTTTGTCTTCATATAGTTTTTTATTCCTGTCGTAGTTGCTTTGTGCTTGCTCGAAAGTGGCTTTCGCCTGCTCCATCATCTCTTTCGAGTTCACTACACGAGCTCGTGTTTCCTGCACATTCGCTTCAGACTGTGTAACCAAAGAACTGTAAATAGCCGGGTTGATGCGCACCATCAGGTCGCCTTTATGCACACTGTCTCCCTCTGTTACGTTCAGCTCTATAATCTCACCACTAACTTCAGGGCTTATCTTCACTTCCGTTTCAGGATAGATTTTACCACTTGCTGTAACCGTTTCGGTAATGGTATGTTCACCAGCTTTCTCTACTGCTACTTTAGTGCCATTATCGCTGGTTGACTTGCTGATAATCACAAGTAGTATAATTAGTGCTGTACCACCGCCAATTATCCACCATAGTGTTTTCTTTTTCATCTGTGATGTTATTTATTATTTCACCTCACTGCCATTCATGGCAGCATCTAATGGTGATACGAAAATAAGTTTTCCTTCTTCGTTTTGTGCCATCAATATCATCCCTTTGCTTTCTATACCCCTCATTTTACGTGGAGCAAGGTTTGCTACAACCGTTACTCTTCTGCCAATTATTTCTTCCGGGGTAAAGTGCATAGCTATGCCAGATAACACTGTTCGTTTTTCATAGCCGAGGTCTATTTCAAGTTTTAGTAGTTTATCGGCTTTTTCCACCTTTTCTGCATGTAGTATTGTACCTGCTCGCAGGTCTATTCTGGCAAAGTCGTCTATAGTTATTTCAGGTTTTTGTTCGGGCAAGGTAGGTGCCTCATTTGTTGCATTTTGTTGCATTTTTTGCTCATTTGTATTTTTTACAAGATTAGCATGCAGTTTTTCAACCTGTGCTTTTATCTCATCGTCTTCTATTTTTCTAAATAGCAATTCAGGGGCTTTGAGGGGGTAGCCTACATTCAGCAGGTTCATTTTACCCGCATTTTCCCATTCCAGCATACGGTCTACCACTTTCATCATACCGCACATTTTCTTGGCAGTAAATGGCAAGAAAGGATTAGCGAGTATGGCAAGGTTGGCAGTAAGCTGCAAACAAATATGCAGACAGTTGTCAATCAGTTTTTGATTATCCGGGTTTTCTGCTAATGACTTAGCAACTATCCATGGCTCTTTATCCTGCATGTATTTATTGCCTTTGCGGGCAAGGTCTATTACATCGTATAGTGCATCGCGGAATTTATAATTTTCAATAGCTGTTTCGATGGCTGTTTTCGCTTTTTGAATTTCAGCAATGAGCGTGTTATCAGCCTCATCCATTACATCTGTATGCAGCTTTGGTACTTTGCCATTACAGAGTTTATGCATTAGCACAAAAGCACGGTTGACGAAGTTGCCGAATACAGACACTAATTCATTATTTGTTCTGTCCTGAAAGTCTTTCCAGGTAAAATCATTGTCTTTTGCTTCGGGAGCGTTGGCACATAGTACATAGCGCAACACATCCTGCTGTTCAGGAAAGTCTTTGATGTATTCATGCACCCACACAGCCCAGTTGCGCGATGTAGATACTTTATCTCCCTCGATATTCAAAAATTCGTTGGCAGGTACATTATCAGGCAAAACATATCCTCCATGCGCTTTGAGCATAGCTGGAAATATGATGCAATGGAACACAATATTGTCTTTGCCTATGAAGTGTACCAGCTTGGTATCTTCTTTTTGCCAATAATCGCTCCACATAGGTGTCAGCTCTTTGGTAGCACTTATATAGCCTATAGGAGCATCAAACCACACATACATTACTTTGCCTTCGGCACCCTCTACAGGTACGGGTACGCCCCAGTTGCTATCGCGCGTCATAGCACGCGGATGAAGGCCACTATCCAGCCAGCTTTTGCATTGACCGTACACGTTGGCTTTCCACTCATCCTTTTTACCTGCTACTATCCATTCATTCAGCCATTGTTCGTATTTATTCAGTGGAAAGTACCAGTGTTTGGTAACACGCTTCACAGGTACGGCATTGCTCAATGCACTACGTGGATTAATCAACTGTTCGGGAGAAAGGGAAGTACCGCATTTCTCGCACTGGTCGCCATAGGCATTTTCATTGCCACAAACAGGACAAGTGCCTGTTATATATCTGTCAGCCAGAAACACTTTGGCTTCTTCATCATAATACTGTTCGGTTTCCTTTTCTTCAAACACACCATCATCGTATAGTTTTTTGAAAAAAGCCTGTGCCGTTTCGTGGTGGGTTTTGTTGCTGGTGCGCGAATAAATATCGAAAGAGATGCCCATTTGCTCAAAGCTCTCTTTAATGATTGTATGGTATTTATCTACTACCTGCTGCGGTGTTATGCCTTCCTTCATAGCTCGGATGGTGATGGGCACACCATGCTCATCGCTGCCACAAACAAATTTTACATCTCTTTTTTGCGCTCTTTGGTAGCGCACATATATATCCGATGGCAGAAAGCACCCTGCCAAATGCCCTATGTGTACCGGGCCGTTGGCGTAGGGCAGTGCAGCCGTTACTAATATCCTTTTATAATCCATGCTGAAAACGTCCTGTATATCAGGCTGCAAGATAAGCCGAATAAGGGATTGATTTGGTAGGGTTTAGTAGTGATTTACGATTTATTTAAGGGTTAGGATAAGTACATTAAGATTTGTTTTAAAGTGTTTTATGGGATTACATCAAATTAACCATAAAATAAGTGTATATTATTATAACAAATACACAATAAAATATTTAAATATAGAAGCAGATTTAATACTCCTGCATTTTGTATGGTATTATTACTTACTGATGATGACGCAGTAAGGTATATCACCAAGCTTTATTGTATATGTACCTGCTGGTTGTTGCTGCAAATTCAGCGTTTTGCTGCTACCAGATATTATATTCATTCCTTTTTCAGCATATACGGTTTGTCCAAAGCAGTTAATGACAACCAGATCCATATTTGACATTTGTCTGTTTGCTGATATGGTGAAGATCCCATCATTGCTCGGGTTAGGGTAGATGTCTACATGATTCTTGTTTTTTATCAATCCAACATGATTAACTACCTGGAAAACCATTTCATTGCTAAGTTGAACATGCTCATTCATGCAAATGTCATTGCATGTTAATCTACATTGTACGTATGCGATGCTATCTTGTAAATAAGCAGTCCATTTATTGCTATTGGCTGATGTTACATTACTTCCGTTTAGTATCCATTGAAATGAGGGATTATTACACCCATTAGACATCGCACTAAAAATAATGGGGCTGTTTTTTACAGCATATCCCCAATAGTTTGCACTAATTGTAACTGTAGGTATGTTAGTGTTAGCAGGGAGTACATTTACATAAACTGTGTCTATGTTCGCAGAATTGCATGCGCGGTCGAACGATGTTAATATATATCCCGTTGACGAAGATGGTTTTGCAACGGGTGTTATACATTGCGTACAGCTTAATGAACCATTTGTACCAGTAATATTATTCCATTGAAGACTGCCATTCCAAGATGTTGCCCATGATGCTATTAATATAGCGGATTCTCCCTCACATATGGCCGTATCTTTACCGGCGTTTAATAATGGTATTTTAGGTAATACTTCAACTAATATATTGTCAGAATTAAAGCCACAGGCTGCATTTGCAGTACTGATTACCTGAAAGGTAGTTGTGACTGATGGCTTCACAACAGGTTTTTCGCAGTTCGTACAGCTTAAGCTTGAACTCCCTGAAATAACAGACCATGTGTAATTTGAACTTCCTGTTACAGATAAAGATGCAGAGTCTCCGGGGCATATTATTGTATCGTTCATTGCATTTGTTGCAGGAGTAATATAAATAGGTACAATGTTTGTACTGTACAACATAATGCCCGGTGGTCTGCAAGTAGAGTCTTTTACTGTGATAACGAGATTTTTTAATCCGCCATCAAATCTTCCGGGTATCCAATGAAAAATACCTTTTACGGAGTCTGCACCCTGATTATAATAGGTTATCGTTGCGTTTGGTGATATCAATGTGCGATTGTCAGAAACTATTAGTCTGCTGCCTGCAATGGCTGATTTTACATAAAAACAAAAATCAATACTTTTTCCAATGCAACTTTCTATACGTGTTGGCCCCATCGGCAAGCCTAATGCAGATGCAGCATTGCAGGTGGTATCGATAGTAGCAACAAATTTTTGAGTGTCTTGAATGTATGGTAATACTACAATGTTAATATCCCGCATTACTGACCCTATTAAAACCCCGTTTCGATACTCCTTCACTTTACAGGTTAGTGTGTTGTTACCTAGTTGTGTAGGTGTAAAACTTATTAATCCATTAGATGATAATGTAAGTGTATTGTTAGTTTGAAATGGGTTGTTAGGTATAGCTAAAACAGGATTTGCAACAGATAAATTTACATTCTGAGATGCATCTGAGCATGAGAAGACACCTGTAGCTGGTGATATAATCTCTGTAATCAAAGAATCTCCGTCGGGATCGACGGTACCATTATGATACGAGTTTGGTTGATTCAACAGCGCATATTCAAAACCTCTTAAACTGAAATACGGAGACGAGTTGATTCTGTAGCTACCTGTATTGTTAAAAGTACATTCCGAGTAAAATGGAATTGATCCAACACTTTGAATGTTATTTGAAGCGATACGAGAATTTATGTAAGTGAATATTTTCCATGCATTGCAACGAGATGGCAATGTGACAAAAGCATGATACCATTGTACTCTATAACCAGGTATTGCCGCCCCAATACTATCACAGGATGTTTTCACCCAAGAGCATCCCGGATTTAAAAAAGGTCTGACTTCTATCCCCGGTATCGGAGCATTCCAACGACTTAATGTTACTGTGAATCCACTATTGATACACTGGTTTCTGAAGCATAATGGTATCGTTGCCGGTGCGGTATCTCCCGGGCAACCACGATATAATTTGAAGTAGAAACGGTATGTGGAGTCAGATATCCATTCATATGCGATCTCTCCTGCTGCGATGCTGTTTGAGAGACTCTGCTTTGATATCAGTATAAGTATCGAAAATATAAGGCAAAGATGTTTCATAGATATAATATATATTATCGTAGACAGTATCTGAGTTATTATGGTTTGGGCAATATTAATTATTCCCCCAATCCTTCTCCAGTATCTTTTTCATTTCATAATCCGTAAAATCAATCTTAACAGGTACTACGGATGCATATCCTGCTTCTAATGCTTCAACATCAGTATCGGGGCGTTCGTCCATGTTGATGAATTTACCTGTCATCCAGTAGTAGTCTTTGCCGCGTGGGTCGGTGCGATGGTCGAACTCTTCTTTCCACCAAGCATGGGCCTGCCTGCATATTTTAATACCTCTGTACAGTTCTTTCGGCAGTTTAGGGATGTTTACGTTCAGTAATGTATGTTCGGGCATGGGGTGTGCAAGCATTCGTTGTGCAATGGTTCTTGCAACTTCTTTAGCTAATGAGAAATCGGCCTCATGTCGAAAATCGAGTAGCGATAAGCCAGCAGAAGGTATACCTTCAATAGATGCTTCCATAGCAGCACTCATGGTGCCGCTGTATATGATGTTGATGGAGTGGTTGGCCCCATGATTGATGCCGCTGAGGCATAGGTCTGCTTTGCGGTGCAGTATTTTATCTCGTGCCAGCTTTACACAGTCGGCAGGCGTGCCGCTGCATTCCCATGCTTCTATATCACCGAATATATCAGACTGTTTCAGGCGCAGGGGTTCACCAATGGTAATGGCATGCCCCATGCCTGATTGTGGCTTGTCCGGTGCTACAACAACTACCTGACCTAAATCTTTTACAGCATCTACAAGATTGGCAATGCCTGGGGCGGTTATTCCATCATCATTTGTTATGAGTATCAGTGGTTGGCTATCATTCGTCATGCTGCAAATTTACCAATCGCTGCGCATCAAAATCCGTCTGCCGATAAGATAATATGAACATATCCATACAAATGATACGATGAGGTAAGGCAGCATAGAAGAACTGTCTTTCATGTTGAGCATAGCTTTAGCCATGTCCATCAATGGAAAGGGTAGTAGTTCGTCGCTGGCTTGCAAGGGCAGGTAGTTACCTGCTTTAAAGTCGAGCTTCCAATTAATAAGGTTTTTTAGCAAGGTTTCTATGATCATATTGTATAGAAAAAAGATGCCTATGCTGATACCACTGCGTTTAAAGAGAACAGCCACTAATAGGCTAAACCCGAAATAATTGAGTGCAGTAACAAACGTATAGAACAGCTTTTCGATATTGCCCGGAAATTCGCTGATGCTGCCGTAACTCGCAGCGAAAATAATGCCTAAGATAAATACATACAGAGTAGTAAGTATTGATAATGTAACGACCACCAGCCATTTGGCATGATAAAACTGTGTGCGGCTCCAGCCATCAATAATGTTTTGTCTATTTGTACGAAACTGGTATTCGTTCGTGGTGATGATGATGATGAGTATAGAAAGAAATATTACAAAAAAGCTTGTCCAAAAGCCGAGGTTTTCCCATACTTGCGAGAATGTGTAGGCTTGATTAAGAATGTTAACATCGCCGGCACCAATTTTCAGCATACCACCGCTAATTCCATAATTCCAGGCTGCAAGTAAAAATGTAAAGCAGCCGATTAATATCCAAAACGTGCGGTAGCGTTTTAGTTTGAGCCATTCTATTGTGAGTAGTGATTGCATACGTTTTAGTTGTTTGTAAGTTCCATGAATTTTGTCTCGAGGCTTTTCTTTTTCAGCAACAGGTGCGATAGTATAACACCTTTCTCAGAACAAAACCTATTGATATGTTCGGATGTGACGCCGGCATCGCAGGAAAGCGTAATAGTATTCAGTTGTTGCTTGGCACTTAGTACACCCGGCATTGTTTGTATCAGCGAAAGGAGTTGTGCTACATTCGTTGCGCTTATCTCTATTTGGTCTTCGCTACGCAATACTTCGTCAACAGGACCACTTAGTAGCAGGTCGCCTTTTTTGAGGATAGCAACGTGTGTGCATACTTTTTCTACCTCGTCGAGCAGGTGGCTTGCCATGATGATGGTATGACCCTCGTTGTTCAGTTGACGTATCAGGTCGCGTATCTCTGCAATACCAGCAGGGTCTAATCCGTTAGTTGGCTCATCAAACACCAATACTTTGGGGCTACCCAATAGGGTAGATGCTATAGCAAGGCGTTGCTTCATACCGAGCGAATAGGTTTGGAATTTGCTATCCTTGCGTTGTAGCAGGTTTACTTTTTCCAGAACGCGTAGTCTGTCTTCATCGCCATGTTGCTTGATGGCAGCAGCAATTTTCAGGTTATCCATTGCCGACAGGTAATGGTAGAAGTTGGGTGTTTCCAGCAATGAGCCTATTTTCTTACGTGCATCGTGCGGGTTGTCGTTGCCAAGCCAAGTGTAAGAACCTGCATCTGCTTTCAGTACATCAAGTAGTATGCCCAGCAGCGTAGTTTTACCACTCCCATTTGGCCCCAATATGCCGAATACGCAACCCACTGGCACATCGAACGATACATTTTTCAGTGCCTGTATGGGTCCGTAGGTTTTTGAAATGTTGTTGATTGAGAGGATGGTTTCCAAAGTATGTTATGTTTAGAATTAATCGAGAAATAAATCTTTTTGTAGTGGCCCGTTGGGTGTTATGGCATAGGTATCGAAGTTGGTAAAACCAACACTTCTTAGCACATCTTCATCTATGAGAGTTTGCCCAGTATAGTTAGTGGATGCTTGTTGAATAATATGATACACAGCATCGGCTACTATCTCCGGCTTTCGGCTACGGGCAATTAGCATATCGCCGCCTAAAAGATTTTTGACAGCTGCAGTAGCTATTGTAGTTGCAGGCCACAATGCATTTGATGCTATTTTGTATTGTGCTAATTCTGCCGCCCAACCAAGTGCCATCATGCTCATATTGTATTTGCTGAGTGTGTAGGCTACATGGTGTTTGAACCATTGTATGTTCATATTCAACGGCGGTGATAAGGTAATGATGTGCGGGTTAGTGGCTTTCTTCAGGTGTGGTATGCAGTGTTTGGTAACGATGTATGTACCGCGTACATTGATGTCGTGCATCAGATCGAATCGTTTGGTTTCCGTTTGCTCAGTATTCGTAAGGGATATGGCCGACGCATTGTTGATGAGTATATCTATACCACCAAATGCGGCTATGGTTTTGCTTACGGCATCTATCACCTGTTGTTCATCGCGTATATCGCACGGTATGGCCAATGCTTTGCCACCAGCGACTTCTATTTCTGCTGCTGCGCTGTATATAGTACCACCTAGCTTGGGGTTTTCTTCTACCGACTTGCCCAGTATGGCAATATTAGCACCTTCCTTTGCCAGCCTCAATGCGATGGCTTTGCCAATACCTCTGCTTGCTCCTGTAATGAAAACAGTTTTGCCCTGTAGCTGCATACAAGTATATCGTTGATGTTTCAGAAAAGTTACAACGAATATGTTGTATAACGCAAAAAGGTTGCTACAAGTGTAGCAACCCTGTGTTATTTATTTTGTAGCCAGCTTATGCTTTCACAAATTCTACTGCTGCATGTATTTTTACGTCGTCACTTACGACCAGCCCCCCTGCTTCAGTCAATGCACTCCAATTAAGACCGTAATCTTTACGGTTTATTTTACCTTCAACTACAAAACCCGTACGTATATTGCCCCAAGGGTCTTTAATAGTGCCGCCGTATTCAACGTCCAGCGCTACAGGTAGAGTGGTTGCACGGATAGTAAGGTTGCCATGAAGCTTATAGTGTTCATTATCCAGTTTTTCCAATTGAGTACTTTCAAAACTCAATTGCGGATGGCTTGCTGCGTCAAAAAAGTCGGGCGATTTGAGGTGTCCATCCCTTTGTTCATTTTTGGTTGTTATTGAGTTTACATCTGCCGTAAAGTTGATTTTTGCAGTTGTAAATTCATCTCCTTCGGTAGTTACGGTTGCATTGAATTGTTGAAATTCGCCTGTAACGTTTGAAATCATCATGTGACGCACTTTAAATTGTAATTCTGAGTGCGAAGCGTCTAACGCCCAATTGGTTGTTGCCATAATAGTTGTTGTTTTTAATCGTTTTTTCTAAGTTTTTCGAGTAATATATTGAGTTGTAATGCTTCTTGATTGTTGATGCCAATAATTGAAGATTGGGTAGTATCAAGCATATTATTGGCTTTTACAAGCATGGCCATGCCAGCATCTGTAAGTGCTATCAGCGTTTCACGCTTATCTTCTTTCGATGTGGAGCGACTTACCAATTCTTTTGCAACCAACCTATCTATAATGCGTGGCACGTTCGAGCTTTTTTCAATCATCCTACCCGCTATATCTTTTACACACATAGCTTCGGGGTATTTACCTTTTAGTATGCGCAGTATATTAAACTGTTCTGACGTAATACCCAGTTCTTTCATAGAGCCACTAATATGGTCGCGCATCCAGTAGGATGTATATAGTATATTCAGCGTAGCCTTATGGACTTCGTTATTGAATTTGCTGGTTTTCAATACTTCTTCCAGTTTCATGACACAAAGGTATTGATGTATATACATCAATTAAAATAGATACTCTCTATTCATGTATATACATCAATTAGGTGCGGGCATAAAAAAGCCGCTCAACAGAGCGGCTTAGTGAATATTATAATTATTACTAGAACTTAGGACAAGCAAAGTTGTAAGTAGGTCTGTTTTCGCGTTTGTTTATGCAGCCGTTGAATATCAATGATATTTCGTAACCACCGTTACTACGAGTGGCAGGCGCAAAACCAGACATATTCAGGTCGTAGCTAATACCCAATTTCATTTTTGCCCACTCCAAACCTATGTAAGGGGCTATAGCATCGTTGTAGCGATACCAACCACCTAAATACAAAATTGTACTTTTAGCATATTCAGCATCGTGACCAGGGTTTAACACAAAGCCAACTGCAGCACCACCCAATATTTCAGATGCGCCAGCTTGAGACTGCAACAATGCACTTGCATATAATACGATATTCTCATTCATGTCAAATGAACCACCGAGGTAACCTGAATAACGTGCGTGAATCTGATGATTACCGTTCAGGAATGTCTCAACTGGTCTTGTAAGGTGGTAATAAGAAAATCCGGCATACATGGTAGCGTTTTCGCTCATGCGACCAGAATACATTAAACCAAGGTTGAAGTCAGGGTAAGTCAAATCTGCGTTACCGATATTTTCACTTGTATTATATTCAGCACCGCCAGTAGAGAAATTGAATTGGTCTTCAAATTTCAGCTTGCTGAAATCAAGGCTCTTTTGCACCAATACACCTTGTAAACCCAATGAAAGTGTATGTTGTTTTTCGTTGCCAAAGGCTTTATGATATGCTAAAGACAAGCCAAAGCTAGTATTTTGCAATCCGCCAACACCTGAACGATCAAATAAGCCCATAACACCAACACCAACGGCATCGCCATTGCCTAACACACCCTTCATGGTAGCCATATCGTACGATATAGTGCCTGTAATGTATGGATTGGGTGATACGCTACCCCATTGAGTACGGTAGTTGGCTGCGAGGCGCAAATCACAATTAACAAGGCCTGTCAGGGCTGGGTTTAGTGTAAGCGGTGATGCAAAATATTGAGTAAAGTGCGGATCCTGTGCCATTGCTGAGGTAGCTAACATCAATGATGCACCCACTCCTAATAATATTTTCTTCATCTGGGTATCGTTTATGAATTGTTTAATTGTTTTTCTGAAAGCCAAAATAAGCCAAATAATCCTATTATCCAAGACGGTATAATATATTATTTTAGTTGGGTTATGATTGTTTTTTAGGGCCGAAGGCTAAATCCCCCGCATCGCCAAGCCCAGGAACGATATAGCCACGTGCAGTTAACTCGTCATCAATAGCTCCTGCCCATATAAATGCTTCGGGTAATTTCCGTTTTAAAAGCTCAATACCTTCTGTACAGGCTATAGCGCAAACTATATGTATTTGTGATGGTTTGCCTGTCTCCAATAAAGTTTCTATAGCAAGTACTAATGATGCACCGGTAGCCAGCATTGGGTCTGCAATTATTAATACTTTGCCGTTAATATCCGGGCTGGTATAGTACTGTTGTTCTATGTTAAAACTGCCGTCTCGGTGGTGCTTTCTGTAACCTGCAATAAAAGCATTGTCAGCCTTGTCAAAATAGTTGAGCAGGCCTTGGTGAAGGGGTATGCCCGCTCTCAAAATAGTTGCCAGGACTGGTTGTTGTTCCAAAACACTACATACAGACTCACCCATTGGTGTTTCTATAGTAACCATGTTGTAGGGCATATATTTGCTTATTTCGTATGCTGCCACTTCGCCAATCCTTTCCATATTGCGGCGAAACCGCATTTTATCGGTTTGCATATCTACATCCCGTATCTCTCGCATCCATTCGCTGAAAATAGAGTTGTATTGGCTGAGGTTTGTAATCATATATTGTAAAAGTAACTTAAGCAGGTTTAAAAAAGAAGCTTGTTTGCCTAAATGTAAAAGATGCACAATTTGTTAATGTAATCTGAAAGAAACGTTCAAGTAAAGCAGTTTGCAGTTAAAGTGGCGTTAAACCATTGGTGCTGATTTTGATGGATGCAGCAAGCAGCTATTTTTGTACCTTTGCACACCTTTTTGAAATAAGGGTATACTGTAATGGACTTACTTCACACTCTCGACCGAACAAAATTGCCGAGGCATATAGCCATCATTATGGATGGTAATGGCCGGTGGGCAAAAGAGCATGGGCAAGACAGGGTGTATGGTCATCATGAGGGGGTACTGAGTGTACGCGAAATTGTAAACGGATGTGCAGAAGTTGGTATATCTTATCTAACGCTTTATGCATTTTCTACTGAAAACTGGAACAGGCCTAAAGAAGAAGTAGATGCATTAATGGAGCTATTGGTAAATACCATCAGAAAAGAAGTAGATGAACTGAAGAAAAATAATGTTAGACTGCATGTAATAGGCGATTTTCAAACCTTGCCTGATATATGCAAACAAGAGTTGAATGAGGCAAAAGAAATAACAGCTGATAATACAGGGTTGAACCTGATATTAGCATTGAGTTACAGTTCTCGTTGGGAGATGATAAACGCTGCAAAACAAATGGTAAGTGATGCTATAGCGGGTAACTTAAAACCAGATGATATTACAGATGATGTATTTCATCACTATCTAAATACAGCAGATTTCCCAGACCCGGAACTAATGATACGTACCAGTGGAGAATACAGGATAAGCAATTTCTTATTATATCAATTGGCTTATGCCGAATTGTACTTTACCCCGGTGCATTGGCCGGCTTTCAGAAAACAAAACCTTTACGAGGCATTGTCAGACTATCAAAAACGCGAACGAAGATTCGGAAAAACAAGTGAACAAATCCAAAAGACGCTACCCGGGCATGCATAATCCTCTCTATCGGTTTTCTCTGCTATTCAGTTGTATATTGTTGACTGCCGCTACCGGCAGAGCGCAACTGTCAATGCAGGGCGATACTACAACCAGACTGGGTATGAGGCGCAATACGAATGATAACAATGCCGCAGTCATTAAACAATTTGAGATAGGAGGTATTACAGTAACAGGCACTAAGTACCTTGATGAAGATCTGTTGATAGCAGTAACAGGACTTACAATAGGTAATAAAATACGCCTGCAAAATGATGAGAGTATTGCGAAAGCTATACAAAACCTATGGAAACAAGAGCTGTTTTCAGATATATCTATCAGTATATCAAAAACCATCGGGACAAGAGTTTTTCTGGATATTAAAGTTGAAGAACGCCCACGTTTATCGCGCTACAACTTTAAAGGTATTAAGAAGAGCGAGGCAACTGAATTGAAAGACAAAGCTGGTTTGGTAAAAGGACGGGTTGTCACTGAGGCTATTAAAAAAGAAGCAACTGTTCGTATTGGAAAATATTTTTCGGAAAAAGGATATGGCAATGTTACAATAGATATTAAAGAACGTGTAGATACAATATCAGTTAACTCTGTAATACTAACTTTTGAGATAGATAAAGGTTACAAAACACGCATCAATCAGGTAAATATATCCGGTAACAGCAGCGCGTCAGATTTGAAACTGAAGCGAACTATGCGTTCAATCAAAGAGATGGCGCGTATTTCGCTATATCCTGCCGATAGGATTAGTGTTTATGAAAAAAACGAACGCTCGTTCGGTAAATACCTCTCAAACAATGGCTTTCTTTCTGTATCAAAAACATTGGAAGCATTAGACCCATATTTCAGATACAATTTCTTCAGTTCCTCTAAGTTCAACATGAACAAGTATGAAGAAGATAAAATGTCATTAGTAGAGTATTATAACTCACTAGGTTTCAGAGATGCATCGGTAGAAAAAGATACGATATACAAAGTAGATAATGGTAATATAAATATAGACCTGCATGTAAGGGAAGGACGCAAGTATTACTTTGGTAATATGGAATGGAAGGGTAATACCAAGTATTCCAGCGAAGTGCTTACAAAAATATTGGACATTAAGAAAGGAGATGTCTACAATCAACAGTTGCTTGATACACGTTTAGGAAAACAACTGAGCCCAGAGGGTGGCGAAGATGTTAGTAGCCTGTATATGGATGATGGCTACTTATTTTTTAATGTAGACGCTGTAGAAACATCTATACTAGGAGATACTATTAATTACGAATTGCGTGTTACAGAAGGACCACAGGCTACTATACGCAATGTAACAATTGCCGGTAACGACCGTACAAACGAACACGTAATACGTCGCGAGTTGCGAACATTGCCCGGTAATAAATTCAGCCGTGCAGACCTGATACGTACACAACGTGAGATAGCCAATCTGGGCTTCTTCGACCAAGAGAAGATAGGTATTCAGCCCAAGCCCAATCAGGAAGATGGTACAGTAGATATAGAGTATACACTTGTAGAGAAGTCGAGCGATCAATTGCAGCTATCTGCCGGTTTTGGTGGCGGTGTAAACTTCTATGGTAATATAGGTGTAGTATTCAGCAACTTCTCACTACGCAATATTTTAAAACCCAAAACATGGGATCCATTGCCAATGGGCGATGGACAACGTTTGTCGCTGAATTATCAGTCGAATGGGCGTTTTTTCAACTCACTCAACTTTTCGTTTACAGAACCATGGTTGGGCGGTAAAAAGCCGAATGCATTTACTACCAATCTGCTTTATAGCCGTTTTGCAAGCGCAGTAGGTAATCCACCAAGAGCAGATTCTTCTTACATGCGCGTTTTGGGTGGTGGTGTCTCACTTAGTAAACGTATCAAGTGGCCTGATGACAACTTTGTGTTTACGTATGGTGTCAATTACCAGAACTTTAAGTTGAAAGACTACGGTTTGCTGGAGGGGGTTAGTAATGGCTACAGCAATAACTTATTTTTCAGATTGGTATTAGCAAGGTATTCGGTAGATAAGCCATTATATCCGACAAGTGGTTCTAACTTCAGCTTTACCTTCCAGTTTACACCGCCTTATAGTTTGTTTAACGGTAAAGATTACAGTACTGCGAATGCTGAAGAAAAATATAAATGGGTGGAATATCATAAGTACCGTTTTACAGCCGAATGGTATCATAAAGTAGTTGGCAATATGGTATTCAAGCTAGCTACCAAGTATGGCTTTATGGGGTATTATAACAATGATATAGGTTACTCCCCATTTGAGCGCTTCCAATTGGGTGGTGACGGTTTGTCCGGACGTAACTTTTTTGTTGGTAAAGACATCGTAGCACACAGGGGTTTCAGGGAGCCTTATCAAAATAACGCTGTAATTTTTAATAAATACACCGCGGAACTCAGGTATCCTTTTTCATTAAGTCCTACATCTACCATTTATGGTTTAGCATTTGTAGAGGCAGCGAACGCATGGAATGATTTCAAAGACTACAATCCAACTAAGTTGAATCGCTCTGCAGGTTTGGGTGTGCGTATCTTCCTGCCAATGTTTGGTTTGTTGGGGCTTGACTATGGTGTCGGCTTCGACCGTTTCTCACGCGCAAATGGAACTACCAGACTTAGCGATATTGCAAACTTTACATTTATGTTAGGTTTTGAACCTGATTGATGTGCATATTGTTAGGTATTTTTACATCATCAAAAAAACTATAAGTATGAAAAAACTGTTTTTGGCCATTGCCTTATTAGGTGCTTTTGCTGCTAATGCGCAACGCTATTGCATCATAGACTCTAAATACCTGCTGGACAAATTGATAGAGTATAAAGATGCACAAACCCGCTTAGATCAAATGTCTAAGACATGGCAGACTGAGATTGACAATAAAATGAACGAAGTAGATAAGCTATACAAAGCCTATCAGGCAGAGCGTGCCATACTTTCTGACGAATTGCGTAAAAAAAGAGAAGATGAGATTGTATTAAAGGAAAAAGCTGCCAAAGACCTGCAAAAACAACGTTTTGGGTACGAGGGTGATTTGTTTAAAGAGCGCCAAAAGCTTGTTAAGCCAATACAAGACAAAGTATATAACGCAGTGCAGAAGTATGCACAAACAAAAGGCTATGAAATGGTACTCGATAAATCGGGTGGTGTAACCTTGTTTTATGCAGATCCCAAGCTGGATAAAAGTGATGATGTGTTAAAATTACTTGGAATAAACAAATAATGGCATTTACTTTGCACAACTTAAAATAACTAAAGTTATATATATCTGATGAAAAAAATCTTGTTATTCGTTGCCTGCGGCTTCTTTGCTCTAAATGTTGCTACGGCACAAACTACCAAATTTGGCCATATAGACTCTCGTGAACTGTTGAAAGCCATGCCTGAAATGACAAAAGCTGAAAATGACATACAGGCTTATGCTAAAACTTTTCAAGACCAATTGCAAACGATGAGTGCCGAATATGAAAAGAAAGTAAAGGAGTATCAGGCAGGTGAAAAAACAATGACGGATGCTGTAAAAGAGGTAAAAGTAAAAGAAATACAAGATTTGGAAGGCCGTATACAAAGCACTAATCAAAGTGCGCAGGAAAAAGTTGAGAAGAAAAGGCAGGAACTGTTACAGCCCATTCTTGACAAAGCTGAGAAGGCTATAAAAGATGTAGCAAAAGAAAAAGCATTTGATTATGTTTTTGACTCGAGTAATGGTAGCCTCCTGCACTCACGCGAATCTGATAATATTTTACCATTAGTAAAAGCTAAATTGGGTATTAAATAATTCACGCTTTTTAAAAATATCTTCAGCCCTGCACAAAGCGGGGCTGAATTGTTTTAGGGGAGTAAAAAAATAATAAAGGGTGAACATTGTTCACCCTTTATTATTTACAATCATTTATTATTTATTTCATTCCTGTCCCCATATTCACCTTCATGCCCGGCTTCATCATATCGTTGATGATATTGACAGTTTCAGAGAGGTATATATCTTTCTTGAGTCCTTTCATCCAGTCTTCATTCTTTTTGATGCTTGTGCTGTCAAGGTTTATCTTGGCTAGGTCGGCTTGCGGATTTACGATATTCAAAGGTGTTGTTTTTTTCTCCAGGTCATCTATTTTTTTGCCAATACTGTTTGCTTCTTCCAATTCTTTGCGGTAGCCTGCCTCGCTAAGAGAGGCTATATTGTTTTCTTCCATTTTTTTGATGCGCTCAGCATTTTCTTTTACCAACGAGAAGGTAGGATTGCTGTCTGTACGCTTCTTGCTGTTAGCAGCTAGTTGTTTCACATCAACAGGATTATTAACCGGTGCATATCGTACTGCTGGTATTTCATCCCATTTCATAGCTGCTTTATCTCGGCGTTCGCCAAGGTCTAAATGATAGTAGTTATCTGGCAATACTATATCAGGAGTAACACCTTTCAATTGTGTAGAGCCTCCATTTATGCGATAAAATTTTTGTATGGTCAACTTTAAAGACCCGATAGTGTCTTGCGATACGATGCGCTTGCCGGCAGCTATACTTGCTAGCCAACTGTTATACTCGTCCAGTGATATAACTTTTTGCACTGTACCCTTGCCGAATGTGGTTGAACCTACTATTACTGCACGCTTATAGTCTTGCATAGCGGCTGCCAGTATCTCAGATGCTGAAGCACTACCAACATTTACCATAATAGCTAATGGTCCATCATATAAAGTACCACTCTGCGGATCGTCTAATTGGGTTGCGCCATTACCATTTGTTTTTACCTGTACTATCGGGCCTTTGTCAATAAACAAACCTCCCATATTGACAACATCGCTTAATGAACCGCCACCATTGCCGCGAAGGTCGAGTATAATGCCCGATACACCTTCGTTTTTCAATTTTGCAACTTCTAAAGCTACGTCGTCTGCGCATCTGCGTCCGCCAGCTTGTTGAAAATCTGCATAAAACTCCGGCAGGTATATATAGCCCACTTTACCTGCTGGGCTATTGATGATGGCAGATTTGGCAAATGTCTCTTCTTTCTCTACAATATCGCGAATGATGGGTATCACTTTAATGGCTCCGCTTACTTGTTTTACTGTAAGCCTTACTTCAGTACCACGTTTGCCACGTATTATTTTCACAACATCATCTATATCATAGCCCTGTACATCTACAGGCTCTGCAGTGCCTTGTGCTACTTTTAGTATTTCATCCCCTGCCTTCAGCTCACCTTGTTTCCAACATGGGCTACCCGGTATTATTTGTACAATTTTCACTTTGCCGTCCTCATCGCGTAGTTGTGCACCTATACCAAAAAATGTACCTGACATTTGTTCGTCGAACAGTGCCTTATCTACAGGTGGGAAGTAATCAGTATGTGGGTCGTGCGTACCTGCAAGACTGTTTACAAAAAATGTAAATCTATCATCGCTTTTCAGTTTACGCATTCGCTTGAAGTAAAAGTCCATGTTCTTTTTTACAGATGCACGAGCAGCGGAGTCCAATTGCCGGTCATTCAATACGAGTTTGAGCGTACTGTCTTTATTGTCAATTTTCTTTTTCTGGTCGTCTTTTATTTCTACATATTTAGCCAGTACACGGTATTTCATATACTTCACCCAACGACTTTGCAGTTCTTTAGCATCTTTGGCATACGTAATTTTTTCGCCATTCAGGTTGATGGTTTCTTCCGTATTAAAGTTGAAAGGTTCTTTTAATGCTGCCTGGTAATACTTCTCAGCCTCGTTGATGCGGGTTTTGTAGAGTTCTTCAAACTCATTGAAGAAAGCAACTACATTTTCTCCTTCGTTATCGTCCAGTATCAGCTCGTATTTTTTTAATGCATTGACATCGGCTTGTGTAATAATCCTCTTCTCATAATCCATCGCCGATAGTATTTTATGAAAAGCAGTGTAAGAAAAAGAATCATCCATTTTGCGTGGCTCATAATGGTTTTGCGATATGGCTTTCAATACGGTTTTAATGGCCGTTTTGCGTTTATCGTCCTCGGTATTGGCATTAGTAGTATAGGTAAAAGAAAAGAATGCCGCTAACGCAGATAACACTAATAATGGTATTAAAATTTTATTCTTCATGAATCGTAACATAAACCTCAATTAAATTAAGCTATTATAACAAATGTAACTGATTTAGCGTTAATAAAAAGCTAATGAAAACACCCGTCAATTGCCCTAAAAGGGCGATTTTTGATAGCATAACGTAAATTGCACAATTATTGTTGGTATGAAGCAGGTGTACTATAAAGATATAGGGCTAGTAGAATATGGTGATGCATGGCATATGCAGGAAACCCTTATGAAAAAAGGTTTGGATGTAAAAGCAGCTTGGTATAATGATGCTGCTAATGATAGTATGCGCAGTCAACACATTGATAATTATCTACTCATCTGCAATCATCCGCATGTATATACGCTTGGCAAAAGCGGGCATATAGAAAACCTATTAGTGAATGACAGTAAACTGCAACAGATAGGTGCAACATTCTATAAGACAAACCGTGGCGGAGATATCACATATCATGGCCCGGGGCAATTAGTAGGCTACCCGATACTGGACCTAGAACAGTTTTATACCGACTTGGGTAAATACATGCGCAATCTGGAAGAGGTAATCATACAAACGCTGGATAAATTTGGTATTCCAACAGGCAGGCTGCAAGGCTCAACTGGTGTATGGCTGGATGCAGATGATGCATACAAAGCACGCAAAATATGCGCAATGGGTGTAAGAAGCAGCAGATGGATAACAATGCACGGCTTTGCGTTAAATGTAAACGCGGATTTGCAATACTTTGACAACATTGTACCATGTGGCATCAGCGATAAAAAAGTGACATCTATGCATAAAGAATTGGGCTTAAGTGTAGATGAGCAGAACGTAAAAGAAGTATTGAAAAAATGCTTTGAGCAGGTGTTTGAATGTGAGTTGGTTAATAATTTAGTAACACAAGACATAAAGGTCTGATATTATATTAGTAGTCCATTTAGTAATAGAGTAGTGCCTGATGCACGATAAAATAACATATCACTGGGGCAATAGCCATTTGCAGATAGTGCTTGGTGGCCGTATAGCACTACGCATCAAAGCTTTGTATTGGGGAGAGTTTGTACTTACATTGGGCATGGCTACCATTTTTTTGTTGCAATCGCTTCCATTATTGTCAGATATAGTTCATTTCATATCGGGTATGGGGGCGACATTTTTATATGTGTTGGCGGCATATAGGTTTGTGTCAAGGATGATGTATAAAGAAGAAGTATGGCTGGATGAAGAATGCCTGATGGTAGTTAATGCAACACCCTTCAAACGTAAAGTGAAGAAATACCTGTGGGTATTTATGGGGCCACTACACTATGCTGGCAAACTCCCCAAAACAGACCATCCGCTAAAAGGGCAGTGCTACGATTATTTTGGTTTTGAAACACAAGAACAACTGATACAGGATATACATGATGAGGGCAATCTATACTTTAACTATGAAGGATATGCCGTACGCTTTGCCAGAGGTGTATATAGTTGGGATGCTGAAGAAATGGTACGCATCATGAAGTTATACGCAGGGCGTAGCTTGAAGTTAGCACCTGAATGGAAACAACTGATGCAGCAAACATCTTATGATATAGAAGATGAGGTTTAGTAAATGGTAATAAAGCCGGTTTCTAAAACTTTCCTGTCTTGTCGAAGCTCAAATTTAAAGATGCCTTTTTTCTGAAAATTACGTTTATCGATGATTATCATGGAATCGGTTACGCGATTTATTTCTAATATTTTTTTATCATCATTATTAAAGAAGTATACTGCATAGTGGTGTGAACGGTATTCCGGTATGTCAAGATTTACATGCCCTGTAAATGGGTTGGTGTAAACGTATTGAGATTTAATATAGGATAGTCCATCCCCCGTTTCTTCTTCAGGTATATCAAGTGTTATTTTTGGAGGCGTAAGAGGTTGAGGTGTTTCAGTATTAACCGTTTCGCTGCTCTTATTTGTTTCGGTATTTGTTTCAGTTTTGGGTTGTTCTATCTTGATGTTAGCTACCAGTTTCTGGAGAGAGTCGTTAGGTGCCATAACGCGTGAATTAATAATGTCGGCACTGTCTACCATTATTTTGAAACGGTTGCTATACCAGGTAAGGTCTGAATTGAAAACTATATACAATCTATACCAGTTTTTGCCCGGCTTAGGGTGTCCGTCAATATATGCTTGTGGCCCTTTCTTTAGATTTCTAACCAACCCAAGGGTAACGAAATTATACACACTGTCTGAAGAGCGTTGTACGGCAATAGATTTAATGCCATCATACTGGCAGTTCCAACTAATAACATTAATGCCCTTATCTGTAGAGCCTGTAATGTCAGGAAGCGTAGGTTGTGCAAAAGCAGTAGCCGCTACAAATAGCAGGGAAAGAAACGATAGAAACCGAAACATCCTCCAAACCTACGCTAAAATCAGTTTCGGTAAAAATCGTACTACAAGATTTTATTTTCTCTAACATTTGCCATAATTCATCCATATCAGCCTATTGCATTTGTACAAACAACAAATTCTTTATAGGTTTGAAAGCATATCTACTGTTCTATGGGTTTATTTGTAAGGAAACCGCTTAACCAACTACTTACCGAAGCGTCTGAGTCGGAAAAGGGTTTAAAGAAAACACTATCCGCTTCTGCGTTAGTAGCACTTGGTATAGGTGCTATTATCGGTGCCGGGCTATTTTCCATCACGGGTGGTGCAGCAGCAACTAATGCTGGGCCGGCTATCACTATTTCGTTTATTGTTGCTGCTTTAGGTTGTGCTTTTGCAGGTTTATGCTACGCGGAGTTTGCTTCCATGATACCTATTGCAGGTAGTGCATATACATATAGCTATGCTACAATGGGTGAGTTTCTTGCATGGATAATAGGTTGGGACTTGGTATTGGAGTATGCCGTTGGTTCGGCTACAGTAGCTATTAGCTGGTCTAGGTATTTGGTGAAGTTTCTTGAATATTTCAATATCCATTTAGGGCCTGAGTTTACATCTTCACCGTTTGATGGGGGTATCATAAATATACCTGCTGTATTTATTATAATACTGATGTCTTTGCTATTGATGCGTGGCACAAAAGAATCTGCATTTGTTAATGGGCTGATTGTAACACTGAAAGTAGCAGTGGTATTGATTTTTATAGCATTAGGCTGGCAGTATATTCGTCCCGAAAACTATACACCATACGTACCTGATAATACTGGTACATTCGGCGAGTTTGGTTTTAGCGGCATTATCCGAGCGGCAGCAATCGTATTCTTTGCATATATAGGTTTCGATGCGGTATCTACCGCTGCGCAGGAATCAAAGAACCCCAAGCGTGATATGCCGATTGGCATACTGTTATCACTTTTTATCTGTACCATATTATACATACTCTTTGCACACGTAATGACTGGTGTGGCAAATTATCAGGAGTTTGCAGGTAAGGATGGTATCGCTCCCGTAGCAGTAGCGATAGACCACATGGGCAAACCAGGTGCAGATGGTGTGATAACGCCCGACTATCCGTGGCTGAATAAGGCTATCATTATAGCGATACTGGCAGGTTATTCATCAGTAATTATGGTGATGCTCATGGGTCAATCACGAGTTTTCTTTTCAATGAGTAAAGATGGGTTAATACCTAAAGTTTTCTCGGATGTACATCCTAAATTCCGTACACCAGCACGCAACAATTTCTTGTTCATGCTATTTGTGAGCATATTCGCAGCGTTTGTGCCTGCAAGGATAGTAGGAGAGATGACAAGTATTGGTACATTATTTGCTTTTATACTGGTGTGTGTAGGCGTAATAGTAATGCGCAATAAGATGCCAGATGCACCTCGAGCTTTCCGTACGCCTTTAGTACCGCTTGTGCCCATATTAGGTATCGTTACTTGCTTGTTTATGATGATATTCCTTCCTTTGGATACTTGGATACGCCTTGTAGCTTGGATGATGATAGGTTTTGATATTTACTTGTTCTATGGTATGAAAAATAGCTACCTGAACAAAGGCACATTTACCAATAGTAGTTATAAAACAGTATCATTTACTGGCTTGGCAATGGTTGCTATTCTTGTAGTGGTTGCCATTTTACATCATCAAGACCCTGCAGTAGATGATACAGGATTATATTATTTCTCATTAGGCTTTGCTGCTTTGCATGCTGTGTTGTATGTTTTTACAATGGGAAGGGGTAAAGCAAAAACAGCATAGCATTACTTCCCCGAACGGATAATATTATTATTTCTCAGGTGCTTCAATGTTAATAGAGCACCTGTTTTATTGTTGCTGTAAGCACTAACAGAAGCAATAAGTACATCGTGGTCTCCACCTGTGGTTATGAAAGCCTGCTTTTGCAGCAGGATGTAAGCTGCCGCTTCACTTAGTACCGGATAACCTTGCCATTGCATTATGAGGTTTTTAGATAGAAGGTGTTTTAGTTTGTTTGTGGTATTCCCGGAGCGCTTACCCAGATAGTTTACGATTTTGTATTGGCTTTCGTGCATCAGTTGCAGTACAAACCTATCTGTATGCTGCACATAGCTATGTGTACAGGTATTGTGATATATAGCTATCGCATACATTTTGGGCTGCATACTGATTGGGGTAATATAGGTGCAGATGTTCATATTTGCCCTGCCATTGTACATGGTTACAAGGCTATAGACGGCTTCTGCTGTTCGGTTCCAAGGCTTTGTATTTGTTGTTGGCATAGTAGTAATTACAAACAAACCGGCTATAAGTTGCAGCCCCGCCATTTTCCTTTTAACTCTACTATTTATTACCTACATTTGTCCGTTGAATTTTCAGAATACATTTTA
>CALESY010000135.1 GCA_937919945.1 uncultured Chitinophagaceae bacterium
CGTTCATACGTTCCATCAAAATATCTGGTACTATCTGCCAAGACAGGCCATACTTGTCTTTCAACCAAGAGCATGGTTGCTCCATGCCGCCATCAGCTGTTAGCTTATCCCAGTAATAATCCACCTCTTCCTGGTCTTTACAACGTACAACAAATGATATGGCTTCTGTAAACTTAAACATAGGTCCAGCGTTCAATGCTGTAAACTGTTGACCAAAAAGTTCAAAATCTACTGTCATAGCTGTTCCGGCAGGCATAGGCATCCCCTCGCCATAATAACTGATTTTGTTGATTTTGGCATCTATAAATACCGATGTATAGAAGTTGATTGCTTCTTCTGCATTGTCATTAAACCACAGAAAGGGGATTATCTTTTGCATGAAAAATGTTTTTAGTTATTGATATGGCAAACCTACTACACTGTCTTAAAAACCATGAGGTATTCTTACGACAGAAAACAGGTTGTTTGCGACAAGGCTACCGGATATACCTATTTTAACATTTAACTTATCAACAAAAACGATTAATAGGTTATTTTCGCCACATGATAAATCTACGAGGTATGAAACATATTTTAGCAGCAACACTTGCTTTAGCTGTTTTCACAACTGGATGTGTTAGCAGTAAAAAATATAAAACACTAGAGGCAAAATACAATAGCGCCCAATCGAAGTATGATGAATTGAATAACAAAAACAATACTTGTCAATCGGAGCTATCTTCAAGTCGCACACGCATCACAAGCGTTGAAGAACAACTACTTGCCGAACGCGCTAACCTTGTTTCGCTACAGACCGCATTGGACAAGTGCCTTACTGCAAGCGGGCAGGGCAATGTCAACATATCGAAGTTGGTTGATGAAATCAATGCCTCTAACAAATACATACAGCACTTAGTAAACATGAAGAACAAGAGCGACTCGCTAAACATCGTACTGACCAATAACCTGACACGCTCATTAAGCCGTGATGAGCTGAAGGACGTGGATGTAAAAGTACTGAAAGGCGTAGTTTACATATCGCTGGCCGATAACATGCTTTACAAAACAGGCGACTATCAGATATCTGAACGTGCCGGTGAAACACTCGCGAAGATTGCCAAAATCATAAAAGACTATAATGAATATGAAGTATTGGTAGAAGGCAATACAGACGATGTACCCATATCTCGTCCGAACATCCGTAACAACTGGGATCTAAGTGCACTACGTGCTTCTTCAGTTGTACAGGCTCTACAATACAACTATGGTGTTGACCCTAAACGCCTTACTGCAGGCGGGCGTGGCGAATATAATCCGATTGCCGATAACACCACAGAAACAGGTAAAACCCGTAATCGCCGCACCGAAATCATCATCACTCCTAAACTAGATCAGTTTATGGAATTGATTGAAAAGGCACCTGAGAAAAAGTAAGACAAAGTGCTAATAACATTATATACAGGCCGTAACAGTTACGGCCCGTATTAGTTATAGCAACTTCTACATTATTACGTTACAAAAGTCATTCATTTGCTCATTATGTAAGCGTACTTTCTACTTCGGGAGCTTTATCTGGCAATAATCTGTTGAGCAGTTTCTCAAATATAGGTAGCGCAAATACAAAAAACAAAACACCACCAATGTTAAAAAGCATATGCGCGTTTGCGACAGTTCGTTGTGCGCTACTGCGTGAACTGACAAACATAACCATTGCAACAAATGGGCGAAAAAAAAAGAGTCCTGCAATGATTGATGATAAATTAAAAACTAAATGAAATACGCCTGTTTTTACAGCCTGCCTACTTCCTCTGATAGTTGCAAGCAACGTATCGCTACAAGTGCCTAGTTCTGCCCCCAACATTATGGCTATAGCACCGCTTATCGTAAGCATACCTTTTTTAGCTAGTATGATAGCCATGCCTACAGTTGCAGAAGATGACTGAATAATAAGCGTAGCTATAGCTCCGATAATAGTACCTCGCAACGGTGTTTCTGTGTATTGCAATACATTTGTAAATGTAGAGGTGCTTCGCAATGGCTCTACTGCTTTTTCCATTGTAAATAGACCGAAGAACAACACCCCAAAATAAAGCAGCACTTTGCCTGTATTATTAATCTTGCCGCTTTTAGACATTATTAACATCACAAAACCTATCAATAACAATATTGGCGAATATTTACCAATATCCATAGCTATTATCTGGCTGCTGACAGTAGTACCTATATTAGCACCAAGCACTATACCCATAGCCTGCCTGAAGGTCAAAAAACCTGAGTTAACGAATACAATTGTAATAATAATTACTGCAGATGACGAATCTAACAATGCAGTAATGACTGTTCCTGTAATGACAGCATAAAAGGTATTTGAGGTAAATTTCAATATCCATTTCTTAGCTTTATCACCCAACACCTTCTGTATTGTTTCCGAAAGATTACTAACAGCATATAGAAATAATACAAGACCTGCTATTAATATCAAAATAACTTCCGTCATACTATTAGTTTGCAATGCACCAAAGTAGACAACAGCATTCTGAGGAACATCATATGGATATTATCTTACCATTATCAGATTATTATCATAAGAACTACAGCTTAAAATATTAATAAGTAGCATTATTTATTCGAACCAAGCTACTTAAGGTATATTATTGCCTAATCGAATATTGGAAACATAGTTAAATGTTTATTACTTAATCATTAAATTTACGTTACCTTAGTGCATTCTTTTAGAACCTATATGCAGCAAAACTGGGGCATACAAATATATTTCAATCAATTAATACAAGCTTGGCGTGCAGAACTGTCAGATAAATCTTTCAGGTGGAAATTGCTTGTAATGCCGGCTCTGTTTATGATATATTCTGCTATTACCCAAAAGCTTGGCGTATATATTGAAGCCCGCAAAGGTGTGAGGCTGGAGGACAAAATGCTATCTTTCTTCCCCAGTTACGACTTTTCTACCCTTATTTTTATACTGCTTTATACTTCATTATTTGCACTTGTACTCTTCAACCTGCACAAGCCCAAAACTATTATGCGGCTTATTGAGATGCACTTTATGGTTGCCGTTACAAGACAAGTGTGCATTTTGCTGATTGCTTTAGAGCCGCCATCGGGCATTATAGTACTGAGAGATGTATTTCTTGAAAACACCGTATACCCACACAATGCTCCACTTACCAAAGATCTATTTTTTAGCGGTCATGTAGCCAGTATATGGATATACTTCCTTTGCGCAAAGCACAAATATCTCAAGGCATATATGTGCATTGCCAGCCTGCTGATGGCATTTATGGTACTGAGTATGCGCATACACTATACGTATGATGTATATGGTGCGCTGTTCTTCACTACCCTGCTCTACTATGCTCCTGCAAGGGTACGCCCTTACTATGCCAAAGTAAAGGCACAGTGGCTATATACAAAGTAAGCCTTTGTTATTCCATTATCAATAGCATCGTGAATATTACTATATCCTGCACAAAGTGTACTACCCAAGCTATTCCTATGCCTCTAGTTTCAATTACAGACTTTGCCAAGACCCAGCCAAGAAAACCAGCCATTATAACACCAATATACCCACCGGGTGCACCATAGTAGTGTACTAACCCGAAAATAGCTGCAGCAATCCACATGATACGTATTGGCGGCATAACACCATCCAGTATACCAACTACTGCAAACCTTGTAATTATTTCTTCATTGAAAGAGTTTGTAAGTGAAAAGAGAACAATCCAAGGTAATACACCTATTAAAAGATTCCAATTCAATTTATCGCCCAACCCAGCATACATATATGCTGACGTAGCAATCGTTATGACTATTAAATACGAAGCCCCTGTTTTGTACCAATTATCCCCAGTTCGAATACCCAATATTTTTACAGGAACTGCTGTAGTTTTCAGATTACCAAAACATAAAAATGCTGTACTTGCTGGATGCAATTTTATTGTTATTATTATTGTAATGATACTTAATGCTAAACCATACAACTGAAATAAAAGCATATAATTTAACTGCTCATTACTCAACCATTGAATATCCAGTTCTTTTAACCAATAATTACCTGATAAGTACAATAAAATCATAGCGGAAGGAATCAATATTCCTAACAGAGTACGTTTTTGCATTGCAATTAATATTTGATGCAAATATCAAAACCGTGTACACTAAAAAACTTGATGTATGATAATAAACTAGGAGGCAGCTTTCTTTTTAATCCTGCTCAAGCTTTCAGGTGAAATACCTAAGTACGAAGCAATATGCTTATTAGCAGTTTTTTGCAGCATATCCGGATATTGTTGCAGCATTTGCATATATCGCTGCTCAGCTGTCATGATTAGTATCTCGATTTGCTGGTATTGTTTCTGCATATATAGTAGTTCAGCAATTTTACCAGCTAATATTTTGCCTATTTCAGATTGCTTATATAGCCTGATCAAATCATCCTTACTGATAGCAAGCGTTTCAGTTTGCTCTAATGCCATGACATATATAGGGCTATTATGTTGTAATAGTGCTGACACTTCGTTGCCTGCAACATCTTGCTTAGGTGTTTGCTGCTGCAACAAACTATAATAATCACCTGTAAAATGTCCCGCATAACATAAATCAATGCAAATGTCATGTCCGTCTTTTGATACGAACAGACCAGCAGAGCCTTTAGTAATAAAGTGCAGGTGTGTTTCTTTTTTATTTGATGCCTTTATCAATTCATTTTTTTTAAATTTTTTGACAATCAAATATTGCACAAAGCCCTGCCATACGTCTGAATCAACTTGTATATATGGCTCAAAAAAGGACTTTAGTTTACCTGCAATAATATTATCGTTGTTTAAAACCATGTTACATTGTTAATCACTATGTAGTGTACAAATATATATTGTAAATGCAGCAATCCTTTAGTGTACGTCTTGCATTATCCGCATTTCTAGTTGCTTGTAATAAGAACTCAAAAGCAAAGCATTTATATCGCAATAAATAATGTCTTTGTAAATGCTCCTTGCAAACACTATAACTTTGAGTTATTCAACATACGGCTCAATGAACAAATCTATCTCAAAGAAATCGAACCTGGTATTTACGAATGATTTCCCAGGCTTACGTGGTGTTAATATCATGGAGCGCAACTTCCCAATAGAACCTTTTTTGGTATTTACAGAGTTCTTAATGGACAGGCCTGTTTTCGGGCCGCACCCACATGCAGGCGTTTCCGTTATGACTTATATGCTCCCCGATAGCAAACAAGGCTTTATTAACCGCGATAGCCTTGGCGACTTTAGTCACATTGAACCGGGCGGCTTGCATATTTCACAAACGGGCACTGGCATGTTTCATGATGAGTTTCCGAAAGAAACAGGAATTGAAACGCACGGTTTTCAGATTTGGATAAACCACAAAAATGAGGATAGGTATGTAACACCGAAATCCATACATGCCAATGCTGATGAAATTATTGAAGTACTAACAGACAACTATAAACTCAGAATAATACACGGGGCATTTAATGATAAACACTCTCCATACAAATTAGTAACAGATGTTCACCTGTTTCACATCTTTCTGAATCCACACATATCCATTGAGTTAAATGCGGATGAAATGGCATTTGTATATGGCCTGAAAGGAAACGGAAAAATCGAGTCAACAGATGTAACAGCACAAACACTTGTTAATTTCCAAAAAGAAGGCAACAAAGTGCATGTAAGTGCAGTTGCATCAGGGTTTGAGTTTATGTACGCCACAGGAAAGCCCATTAACGAACCCATTGTGTATGGTGGCCCGTTTGTAATGACAACTAACGAACAAATGCGGGATACGCAACAGCGATTAGCGAATGGCAAAATGGGCAGGCTTAAACATTATGTAAAATGAGTATTTAGTCACCTGAATTATGTTAAGAAAACAAACGCCACTCAAAATTGAGTGGCGTTTGTTTTTAAGTCACTACTTTGCTCGTGCACGCTGCAACACCTCAATGCCAACAATGGCGAAAATCGGTTCTCTAGCTAAATAACTTTCACTAAATTGCTTAGATGAAGAAAAACATCCATGTTCCTATTCTGATAATGAGTGTGGTAGTTTTTTTCATTTTGTTGTATTTCCCACTGTTTAAAAATCAACTGACCAGTAAAACCTTTTCATTATTTGTACTTGTTGCACTATTGTGGATGACAGAAGCTGTTCCACTTGCACTTACAGGCATCATGATACCGGTGATAGCATCATTACTGGGACTTATTCAACCCAAGGAAGCCTTCATGCAGTTCGGCAACCCTGTCATATTTCTTTTTCTGGGTGGGTTTATACTGGCAGGGGCACTTACAAAACATTCCATTGATAAACTCCTCGCACAAAAGCTTATCAGACTTTCTAAAGGAAACTTTTACCGCTCTTCAATATTGATGATGTTATGTACATCATTGTTGGCCTTCTGGATAAGCAATACATCTTCTACACTGATAATGCTTCCCCTAACCTTAGGTATGCTGAGACTTGTTAAAAAAGATGCTGTAACTCGGGAAGCTAAATTTCTGATGCTCGGAGTAGCTTATGCTGCCAATATAGGTGGCATAACAACGATGGTAAGTAGTCCGCCTAATGCTATTGGTGCTGCATTACTGGGCATAACATTCTTTGAGTGGTTAAAACATGGGCTACCTATATTCCTCATTACATTTCCGTTAATAGTAGGCATCCTTACATGGTATTTTAAACCAGACAGGAAACTAAGTATAAACCAAGTAATTGAAGTCGAGTATTCAGGCAGTAGTAGTAAAACACTTAGTATAATATTTGTGTTTACTGTAGTGTTGTGGCTTATGGAAGGTGTTTTGAGCCCGATGCTAGGTATAACAAACAGCTTCAACTCATTAGTAGCAATTACAGCCGTCTTCCTGATTGTGATAACAGGTGTGCTACGATGGGATGATGCAATAAAATGTATAAAATGGGATGTACTGTTGCTTTTCGGCGGTGGGCTGACCCTTGCTATGTTATTGGACAAAAACGGATTGGGTACATTAGTGGCTGAACAGATAGCTTTATTTGCCAATACCGCGCCATTAATTGGCTTAATATGGGGCATCGTAATTATCAGCATAATATTCACCGAGTTTATGAGCAATACTGCAAGCGCGGCCCTGTTTCTTCCTATTATATATACGCTTGCTGTAAAACTTCAAGTAAACCCGGCACTGTTAGTGCTGCCTGCCACCCTTGCTGCGTCTTACGGATTTATGCTTCCTGCAGGCACCCCACCCAACGCACTGGTATATGCCACAGGCTTTATACCACAGCGGGATATGTTGCGTGTAGGCTTTATATTAAACATACTGTTTTCAGTTATACTAAGCCTGTTTTTCTACCTTGTTTTTAAGGCATAAAAACTCATCACATACTAATGTGTAGCTACCTTTTGCAAAGAGTGTGCAAGAAGTAACTGGAACTAGCGCAATGCAATAAGAAACAATTCAAATACTATTGAACCATCATCTTACTGAGATATGTGCCATTTATATTAGACATCCGCAGGGTGTACAAACCCACCGGTTTTTCTCGTATATCCACCTTTAGCGGGCCGATGGCTTCTTTGCTGTATACCACTTGGCCACTCATGTTTACTACCTCTACTTTTGTGGCAACATGAGGTAAATCAATACTAAATAATCCGTTATTGGGATTCGGATAAACAGATATAGCAATACTATTGGTAGTATTGTGTATAATAGTAGGGAATTTTGTTATTCTGATGCTATCAATCTTAACAGGTGTTAGCGGTTTGTCGTTCGCATCCTTCGGTACTTTACCTATGTTTTGTACAACACTAAAATTGGTAGTAACCATACCAAAAACCGTATGCTTATTGTTCAGGTGATTATTAGTAACCAGGTTGATGAAAAACTGACAGCCTCCGGTATTAGGGCCTGCATTTGCCATTGCTAAAGCCTGTGGTACGTTTTTCAATGTAGGATGAAATTCATCAGGGATAGTATAGCCAGGGCCACCCGTACCATTACCATTAGGGTCTCCGCCCTGTATCATAAAATTATCTATCACACGGTGGAATGTTAATCCATCATAAAACTTTTGAGAAACACGCGCCAGAAAACTATCTACCGTAATGGGTGTAAGGCTATCCGTAAGATTAACCTTGAAGCTACCCATACTGGTATAAAACGTAACTTCTGTTTGCGCATTAACCTTGCTACTGTAAATAAAAGACAGCGCAAGCAGGCATATTTTTATCGGGTTTTTCATGTAATAACTTTTTTATTGCTTTAGTAAGATACATAAAACTGATAGCAATATTACAGTGCAATATGTAATTAAGTAGTATCATCCTATACAATATGAATTATTTACGATGTATTAAAAATATAGGCAGGGTAACACCTGCCTTTTTTTATATGCTTTACTCTAGAGATTGTGATTATGTACTACATAATAATATAGCATTAAGATTATTGTATGAGGAAAATATATCCTTGGTATTATTAATACACATATTTTTATACTTTTATACTATATCCTGTTAACGCTGACCATTGCCGTATGACACCCGCCCCTGATAAGAAAATGTTATCTGAAAGGGACATTTGTTCCAAATACATATCCCCTGCTTTAAAAGATGCAGGTTGGGACATGGATATGCAGGTGTTGGAGGAAGTATCTTTCACTGATGGTAGAATATATGTAAAGGGCAAGTTTACTGCCAGAGGTAAACGAAAGCGTGCTGACTACATTTTATATTACAAATCATCTATCCCTATAGCCATTATAGAGGCTAAAGACAATAATCATAGCGCTGCAGATGGTCTGCAGCAAGCATTAGAATATGCCCGGATATTAGATATCCCAAGCGTATTCAGCAGCAATGGAGATGCTTTTATATTTCACGACCGCACAGCTACAGACGGAAGTATTGAAACGGAGTTATCAATGAATAGTTTTCCTTCTCCAGAGATACTATGGGAAAAGTATAAGAAATATAAAGGTATTGCAGATGAAGAGGAAGCTAAAGTTGCAGCACAGGATTATTATGCTGACAGTTCTGGAAGAAAACCCAGGTATTACCAACAAATTGCCATTAACAGAACAGTAGAAGCAATTGCGCAAGGCAAACCTCGCAACCTGTTAGTTATGGCTACAGGAACAGGTAAAACATATACAGCTTTTCAGATAATTTACCGTTTGTGGAAGGCTGGTGTTAAGAAACGTATTTTATTCTTAGCAGATAGAAATGCCTTGATTGATCAGACTAAACGTGGTGATTTCAAGCATTTCAGGGATAAAATGACTGTTGTTAAGCATAGAGTAATTGATAAAAGCTATGAAATTTACCTTGCGCTGTATCAGGGATTGTCAGGTAGTGATGAAGAAGCAAATGCATACAAACAGTTCTCGCCGGATTTTTTTGACCTGATTGTAATTGATGAGTGCCATAGAGGTAGTGCAAAGGCAGATAGTGCATGGCGTGAGATACTGGACTATTTTAAAAAAGCTACACACCTTGGATTAACTGCAACTCCCAAAGAAACAACTGAAATATCGAACATTGAATATTTTGGTGAGCCTTTATATACCTACTCACTAAAGCAAGGTATAGATGATGGCTTCTTAGCTCCATACAGGGTAGTAAGAATAGGGCTGAATATTGACTATGAGGGCTGGAGGCCAGAACAAGGTAAGAAAGACAAAACCGGCAATGAAGTAGAAGACAGAATCTATAACCGTAAAGACTTTGATAAAACAATAGTTATAGACGAGCGTACTGATACAGTAGCACGTAAGGTAACAGAGTACCTGAAAGGCACAGACCGTTTTGCAAAGACTATAGTCTTTTGTACAGATATAGACCATGCACAGCGTATGCGACATGCACTGGCGAAATACAATGCCGACCTTGTTGCAGAGAATTACAAATATGTAATGCAGATAACCGGAGATAATGATGAGGGCAAACGAGAACTTGACAATTTTATCAACCCGGAAGAAAAATATCCTGTAATAGCTACCACTAGCAAATTAATGACTACAGGTGTTGATGCACAAACCTGTAAAATAATAGTGCTGGATAGCAATATCCAAAGCATGACGGAGTTTAAACAGATTATAGGGCGTGGTACACGTATTAACGAAGAGTTTGGCAAGCTCTATTTTACCATACTTGATTTCAGAAACGTTACAGACCTATTTGCAGATAAAGACTTTGACGGCGACCCTGTAAGGGTAAAGCTGGCTACTGAAGCAGAGGATATATCGGGGATTGAGCATGAGGAAGAGGAGAATAATACAGAAATACTGGAAGAAACAGGAGAAAAAATAAACTTTGAAAAGCCCGCTATACGCTACCCTATGGGCAATATGCAAAGTGAAGTAAATGAGCCTCGTAAAAAGGTATATGTAAATGGTGTTGATGTAACAGTACTAAATAGCCGTGAAATGTATTTTGACCAACACGGCAAACCAATTACAGTTTCTTTGAAAGACCATACTAAAGAAATTATCAAAGAACATTTTGCTACCCTGCAAGCCTTTTTGAATAAGTGGAATGAAACAGACCGCAAAGAAGCCATTATAAAAGAACTTGAAGAACAGGGCGTATTAGTAGAAGCATTGCAAAATGCAGTAAATAAAGAACTGGATTTGTTTGACCTTGTATGCCATGTGGCTTACGACCAACCACCCCTTACCCGTAAGGAACGCGCAAACAATGTAAAGAAGCGTAACTATTTTACTAAGTATGGTGATGAGGCACGTAAGGTGTTGGAAGCCCTGCTGGATAAATATGCTGACGAAGGCATTACTACAATAGAAAGTACACAGGTACTGGCAATAGACCCATTAACAGATTTTGGTACGCCTGTAGAGATAATAGGCTTGTTTGGTGGCGCTGATAAATACAAACAGGCTGTACAGGAACTTGAAAACGAATTATATCAAATAGCCTAATCATGGAAAAGTCAGAATTCTCTGAAACGCAATTTGTAATGGGATATACGAGGGAGTTATTTAACTCGATAATATCGCCTTATTTAATCAATGCACCTAGTACATCAAAAGAAGCCCAATATGCGTCTGATCTTATTATTGAATATTATGGACACAGAGGGCACTATCGTTTTTCTGAATTTTATCAATTTAAGCGAAGCAAATTTTATAGTAGTGAAGTTTATAGTAGCTTAAATGGTAAACAACATATAGATACTAGTGATAAACCCAAATATGGTTTTAATATTTACAACTCTAAAAAAACAAGGCAATTTAACGTTTTACAGAAGTTAGCCAGAGTGAGAAGGCATCATGTTTATTACTGCGCTCCTCTTTTTCATACTGTCAATGAGTTCAATAACTTTTTTAGTTTAAGAACAATATTAGATAATTCTAAGCTTTTTGATATATCTCAAGATAAACTACAAAAAGCTAATATTAAGCTGAATACAAATCACAAGATACTGTTTGACAGAACCGAAGAATTCATCTGTTCTGATCCAGAAAAAATTGATGGTATTATTGCAAGTGAGAGACCATTAAATATTTCAAAATCAGAAGGGAGCGATTACGTTAGCTTAGAACGTGAAATAAAAGAACTTGATAGTTTTATATCCGAAACTATTAGTCAGTTTGATATACCTCGACAAAATGACAAAGGTGTTGCTAACGTTTTCTCCGTTAAAGAAGAATTGCTTTTGTATTTTGATATCCATTGGTTCCCTGTATTTGATAAGCCAGTTAGTGATATACCTTTTATTTTATTCTAAATAATGTCTAACCTCTCCTCAACAATAAAAGCCATTCAGGACATCATGCGGAAAGACGCTGGTGTGGATGGTGATGCACAACGAATATCACAGCTTGGGTGGATGCTGTTTCTGAAAATCTTTGACGAGAAAGAACAGGAATGGATGATTACCAACAGCAATTATAAATCGCCCATACGTAAAGACCTCCGTTGGGCTGCATGGGCTGCCGATGAAGAAGGTATGACAGGCGATGAACTGCTGGACTTTGTAAACAACACACTATTTCCTGCACTCAAAAACCTGAGCATACGCAACAATAGAGATGTAGCCCGCATGGTACGCGATGTATTTGAGGATAGCTACAACTATATGAAGAGTGGTACGTTGCTGAGGCAGGTGATTAATAAGATAAACAGCGATATAAGGCTGACCACAAAGGCAGACAGGCACGCTTTTAATGATATATACGAACAGATACTACGCGACCTGCAAAGTGCAGGTAATGCGGGCGAGTTTTATACTCCTCGCCCCGTTACACAGTTTGTAGTAGAAATGGTAGCCCCTAAGCTGGGCGAAACCGTGCTGGACCCTGCATGTGGCACTGCAGGCTACCTTACCAATGTAGTTGACTTCATTACCACACACCAAAAAGTAAAAACGCTGGAAGAGCGCACGCTATTGCAGAATAGTATAAGAGGTGTAGAGAAGAAACCATTGCCACACATGCTGGCTACCACCAACATGATACTGCATGGCATAGAAGCACCATCTATAGACCATGACAACCTGCTAAACCGTAGCTGGGCTGAATGGACTAATAAGGACCGTGTAGATGTGGTAGTAACCAACCCGCCCTTTGGTGGTATGGAAGAGGATGGTATAGAAAACAACTTCCCTGCACAGTACCGTACAAGGGAGACAGCCAACCTCTTTATGGCATTGATAATACATATGCTGAAAGATGGCGGGCGTTGTGGTTTGGTGCTGCCCGATGGCTTTTTGTTTGGCGAGGGTATTGCTACACGTATTAAGGAGACCTTGCTTGAAAAATGCAACCTGCATACTATAGTACGCCTGCCCAATGGTGTGTTTGCCCCATATACCAATATTAAGACCAACCTGCTATTCTTTACCAAAGGCAAGCCTACGAAAGAAGTATGGTATTTTGAACACCCATACCCGGCAGGTGTAAAAAACTACAACAAGACCAAGCCTATAAACATAAAAGAGTTTGACCTGGAGAAAGCATGGTGGAATAAACGTGTAGAGAATGAATATGCCTGGAAAGTAAGTACAGACGAAATAAAGAAGCGTGGGTATAATCTCGACATGAAGAATCCGAAGACCATTGATGAACAACATGAATATACTTCTGATGAATTGCTTACTCAATTATCAAATTCATTGATAAAGAGCAACAGTTTACTAAAACTACTTAAAGGGGAGCTAAAAGGTGAAGCGTAGGGCTAAAATTGGTAGCTTTTTAAAAAGGATAAAAAACACTGTAGATATTGAAGATGCTACAGTATATAAACGTGTAACCATTAAGATAAGACATCAAGGTGTTTTATTAAGAGATACTCAAAAAGGCTCATTGATTGGTACTAAAAAACAATTTTTTGTAAAGGATGGACAATTTCTTTTATCAAAAATTGATGCAAGATTTGGAGCGTTTGGTATCGTGCCTAAAGAAGTAGATGGAGGTATAATCACAGGCAATTTTTGGACGTATGAGGTGGATAAAAAGAAGGTTAATATAGATTGGTTTAACTTATTTACTTCCTCAGGCAGTTTCTACGAGATTTGTGATAGGGCAAGTAGTGGTACAACACATAGAAAGTACTTAGATGAAAAGGCTTTCCTGAATTTTGAAATTGGTTTACCTGATATTAATGAACAAAATAGGTTTATTGAATGGTATAAAGATTTTTACAGTAAGCATAATTCTTTAACCCAAGAAATCAACTCCCAACTCTCCAATATTCAACTCCTGCGGCAGGCTATATTGCAGGAAGCGGTACAAGGCAAGTTGGTACCACAAGACCCAACAGATGAGCCAGCCAGCGAATTGCTGAAACGCATAAAAGCAGAAAAAGCAAAACAAGCTAAAAAAGGCAAAACAGAAACTTACGAACCTATTACAGATGTACCATATGAAATACCCAAAGGCTGGGTGTGGTGCAGGTTGGGGGAGCTAACAGATTGTATATTGGGTGGGTATGCATTCAAAAGCACAGATTTTGAAAAAAATGGAACTAATCAAGTATTAAGATTAGGTAATGTAAAGAATAATTATTTGCTATTTGGTGCTAACCCTGTATTTGTAAGTGATAAAATAGCAAGTATTGCAAATCTAGGAGAGCTTTATGAAGGAGACATTTTAATTACAATGACTGGTACAAGATTGAAAAGAGACTATTGTTATACTGTATTATTACAAAATGAACACTTTTTGAATGGGCGTTTATTTTTAAACCAAAGGGTCGGATGTTTAAGGCTAAAAAAACAACTCAATTTAAATTACATTAACTACTCTCTTAAATCAGACAAACTGCTGGATTTTATTTTTCTCGAAGAAACTGGAACAGCAAATCAAGGTAATATTGGTATTAGTACCATTAAGTCTACACCATTCCCTTTACCTCCATTAAACGAACAAAAACGCATTGTCAACAAAGTAGAGCAATTAATTCACTTGTGCGACGAGCTGGAGGCACAAGTACAGCAAAGCAAAGCAGATGCAGAAAAACTACTGCAGGCAGTACTAAGAGAAGCCTTTGAGGGTAATAAAAATACAATACAGAAAACGCAGCACTCAGTATAGCTGCAGAACCATAAAAAAATAAACAACTATGCCTTTTGAACCGGAAAAAATTACCAAGGAACACGTACTGGAAGCGGTAAAAAAAATTGATAGCGGAGAGTATACAGTTTCTCCCTCAATTAAGTATTATGTAACTATCAATGGAAAGCACTATCCTCCAAAAGAGGTAATGCGTTTTGCACACGAGCTTATGAACGGTGAGTACTTGTGGGAACGCAGTGGAGGAGAACCCACTAATAAGTATCTGAAAAGTATGGGTTTTGAAATAACAGAGAAATCTAATGATCCTGTTCGTGATTTAATAAGAGCTTACAAGGGTAAGCTACGTTCTCAGGGTAATGCGCAAGAGGTGTATAAGTGGCAACTTGGCAGTAAGTTTCGTGAGGTTTGGAATGCTGAATTGCCTTTCACAGAAAAGGTCTCCAGATTTCAGTTTTCGAATTTACTGTTTTACAATGCTATAGTTGTGCTGAAGCAAGCCGCAGCAGAATATCCTGGCGAAGTAGAGCAGATGTTTCGCGAGCTTTTTAGTGAAGCAAGCCCTTTACAGCAAAGAATAGATAGTTTCAGAAGTGGGTTTAAAGACTTGTATGCAAGAATGGGGCATGCAAGATTCTCTACCCATCAGGACGGTAGGACAATGGCTACCTATCTGACATTTTATGATCCTGAGCGCTACACGTATTTTAAAGACAGTTTTTATAGAAAATATTGTAAGCTGTTAAATATTAAGCCAGAAAAGCCAGGGAAAAAGTATCCGCATTATCTGGAATTGGTTAAGTCTTTCATTGAAGAATATATTAGTGATGATAAGGAACTGTTGGCACTAAAAAGTGAGTTTTTAAATGATACCTGTGATCCTGATATCAACAATATGATATTAGCACAGGACATTTTATACCAAACTTTGGATACTGGAATGCTTGATAAAAGAGCCTATTGGAGAATAGGTACTACAGAAGGCGAAGGAAGTGAACATACAAAATGGCAATCCATGTTTGAGGGGGGCTACATTTCAATTGGATGGCCCGAAATTGGTGATTTAGATGAGTATGATGAGGTGGCTCGAAATGTAATACAGCAGGCCTTGATTGATGAAGCGTACTATGTTGATGATAACCGGACAGCTAGCAGAAAGGCAGGTGAAATATTGACCTTTTATGAGTCAATTAAAATCGGAGATGTAATACTGGCACAGGAAGGTCAAAAGGTCTTGGCAATAGGTGAAGTAACTGATGATTATGAATTTTTGCAAGAGGAAAGTTTTCCTCACATCCACCGCGTAAACTGGAAAGTAAAAGACCCTGATTTAATTAATCATGAAGGGCTTAGAACAACAGTATATCCTATATCGGATGCTAATCTTATAAGTAAGGTAGATAGACTATTATCCGAAAATGTAAAATCTGAAGCTATACTTGTTAAGAATAATACAGTAACTATGAACTTAAATACAATATTATACGGGCCTCCCGGTACAGGGAAAACCCGTTATATACAGGAAATTATACGAACACAAAGCCTAGATAAGCAAAAGATTGCTGCTGTTAGTCAAGAAGTAGATGTTGACGATTTCGTTAAAAAGTATAAATGGTGGGAAGTTGTTGCTTTATCCTTATTTGACACTAATGGTAATACTGCTACAGTTCCACAGCTTAAAGAACATCCTTTAATTGTCGCTAAAAAATCTCAGAGTGGTGTAAAAGAAATCGGACCAAGATTATGGGGGACCTTACAACACCATACGGTTGATACTTGTCCAAATGTTAATATCGCAAAAAAGCATGGTATTCCTATTTTTTACAAAGAAGAAAACTCGGATTGGAGGTTTGATGATATAAATAAATTCAAGATTGAATTTGCTGAATTAATAGCTGAATATAGCAATTTCAAAAACCCTGTTGAAAGTGAAAGACCTAAACGATATTTATTCACAACTTGCCACCAAAGTCTTAGTTATGAGGACTTTATTGAAGGTATAAAACCTCAACTAAATGATATTCGCGATGACGAGGATCAAAAATTATCATATGAGAATAGGAAGGGATATTTTTATATAGCATGTAATGAGGCTGCTAAGCTTGCAGGCTATACTAATCTCAATGAGTGTTTGGAAGATAGTCATAAAATTAGAAAGGAGAAATTCAAGGCTGCAGTAAATGAGGGGCGATTTTTCTATTTGTTCCTTGATGAGATAAACCGTTGCAACGTGTCTGCTGTTTTCGGCGAATTGATTACACTAATTGAAGGTGACAAGCGCCTTGGTGCAGAAAATGAAATTGCAGATGTTCTTTTACCGTATTCGCAAGATTTATTTGGTGTGCCACTTAATCTTTGTATAGTTGGCACAATGAACACAGCAGACCGTAGTGTAGAAGCATTAGATACTGCATTGCGCAGAAGGTTTGTTTTTAAAGCTATGGAGCCAAACCCTGAACTATTGAATGAAAAGGTAGTTGGCGAAATTGCATTAAGTACATTACTAACAGCCATAAATGAAAGAATAGGCTACTTGCTTGATAATGATCATAAGATTGGGCACTCTTATTTTTATAATTTAAATAATGGAGATATAACTGGTTTAAAAGCAGTATTCAATAATGCAATAATTCCATTACTTAAAGAATACTTCTATAACGACTACGAAAAGATACAATTGGTGTTAGGAAAAGGTTTTGTTACAGCCACGCAACAGCCGCCACAATTTGCAGGTAATCAGCCGACTGATTTGGATAAAACAACTTATAGTTTTGTAAATCTTGATAACCTTAGTGAAAAGGATTTTATAGAAGCATTGAAAATCACTATTAATGCGCAAGCCTAAATTCATACAGGTTTTTGAGCATGACAGGTTAAATGTTGGTGGTTTGTTTACAGACAAACACTTGAAAGCACTTGCAGCTTACATTACTAACAATGAAGGTTGTCGATTTTACAGCTTGTTGTATAATGGTGTTCGTTTCAATCAATATGTCGGTGTCATACAAGTAGATGACCTTACTATTGAGGTATTGCCTAAAACAGATAGGCATTCGCTTAAAGAATCAGATTGGCAACAAGTGCTCATAAAAATGTTACAGGTTAGCCTTCATGTAGAAGCTAAAACGACGACATCAGCAGCTATTAACATCAGTAAGTTGAATGTATTAGATGCATACTTATTAATGTTTCTGGAAGAAGTACAGACTATATTGCACAAAGGGCTGATAAAAAAATACCAAACAACACAAAGTAATCAAACAGCATTTAAAGGTAGGCTTTTATTCAATAAGCACATAACCGATAATCTTGTTCACGCAGAAAGGTTTTATGTGCAGCATACTGTTTATGATAAAAACAACATCTACAATGCAATACTGTATAAAGCCTTAAATGTAATAGGAAGATTATCTGTGAGTGATGTTGTCATGTCGAAAGCCAATACTGTACTTTTTGATTTTCCTGAATGCGATGATGTTAAAGTATCTGAAAAACTATTTTCTAAGTTAGCTTATGACAGAAAAACGACTAGTTATAAGAAAGCTATTGAACTTGCTAGAATAATATTATTAAACTTCCATCCTGACTTTAAGGGTGGGCATAATAACATTCTTGCTATTATGGTTGACATGAATAGCCTGTGGGAAAACTATATTTATTACACATTAAAAAAAGCAGAAGCTTACAAC
>CALESY010000136.1 GCA_937919945.1 uncultured Chitinophagaceae bacterium
CGGAAACTGTATAGCACCTTTGGATGTTTTGTATGGCGCAAGCTCTGCAGCAAATGCAAGAATGGGTTCGTTATGCGGATAAAAACCCAAATGGCCTTTGTAGGCGGCATAATACACCAGCACCTTGCCATACTGCTTGTATGCGGGCATATTATAACTGATGATTTCTTCTGCACCGGGCAGCAGCTTACTCAGTATGGCACGTATGTCATCTACACGTGCTTGCGCTTGTGGTGGTACATCTTTCAGATATGCAGCAACGGTGGTGTATTTTTTCATAGATAATCTAATCGTAACAAAACTAAGTTAGTACAAATGCACAACTACGTAATTGCACGTACATAAAACTCTTGCGTAAGCTCTTAAATAAGGCTCCTGCAATCGGGTACTGATAGTGTAACAGTACACAAAAGCAGTAAAGCTATGGAGTGTATAGTGATGTTGTCCATTTGTATGGCCCTTCCAACTTGCCGGGCCCATCAATAAGTGTTATCCGTATCGTGTCTTGTACATGGTCGAAATAAAGCATATAGTCACCGGTGCTATATGCCAATACATTGCCTTTCGATTTTTCTGCATTGTAGACATATTCAGATTCATCAGTAAATTGCGAAGGGCATAACACGGTAACTTTATTTATATACTGCAATGCAAATACTTCATCAGGAAAGTAGTGCATAGTATCCAGTTGGTATCCTTCCTGCCTGCGTTGTATATGCCATGTACGGCTGTTTGTCATTTTTGCTGTATGTATTGGGTCTTTATATACTTGTACTATTGTAGATGCTCCCATTTTATTATCAATATTTACCGACACAGTATATATCCCTTCAGTAGTAAAGATATGATATGGAGTAGCAGTTGCAGCAGTGTAGCCATCGCCAAAATTCCAGTTGTATGTGCTTGCGGCAGGATATGCAGGTGTAGAAAAGTAAAAGGTATCTCCGGGGCATATGCCACCTGTGGCAACGATATAAGGTTTATCACCTATTGTTATCTGCTTTGTTACAGTATTATTGTAATCATCATCAATAGTAAGGCTGACATCATATACACCTTTCCTGATGAATTGAATTTTCGGCTCGGCAACTGTAAGGATGGTTCCGCCAAATGCCCAACGATGTTTACTTGTTTTAGGTGCGGTGCTGCGAAAAGTGATATCTGTACCTGCAATGGGGTTATCATCCCAACTGAAGTCAAATGATATGCTGGTGCTGGTGGGATTTACAACTGGTTTTTCTTTTTTCTTACAGGCGGGCATTACTGCCAATACCAAGAATACAGACAATAAAACTTTTACAGGGTTTTTCATATAAGTAGTTATTAGTGGTTGCGTTGTATAACATAAATATAATAACTAATAGTATACCTGAAGGCATGCTATTGTCATTTTAAAACATAGCTACCGGCTGGTTGCTTCAATGCTGCTATAGTTTCATTTTACAGGCAGGTGCCAATTCATTATCTTACACCTCGTTAAACCTTATATTGTATAAACCGCTCCCTGTTTTTTATGTTATCAACAATTAATGCAGTACAATTCTTTAGCAACAAATTCCATAACGGTATTTTTGTTGTGGTACACAGGCTTTATCTCATTATTATACTCACATGCCTGCATAGCATTGCAGATGCACAAGCGCTTTTGCCAGCCGACACTGCAAATGAAGCTTATTGCGCGGCAGTAAGTAAAACCTATGTTGCAGACAATAAACTGTTTAATGAATTACTAAAGGAGCAGGCAGAAAATAAAAAAATATCAAAATACTATACCTCCAGCTACGAAACCATTTTTGAGGTATTGAATGACCGCATAAAAAAAGGGCATATCCTCTATATACCGGCCATCTGCAATACGCTCGAAAAAATACTGCAGGAGATCAGATCAAAAAATGAATCTGTGCCGGCAGATATTAAAATATTGCTGACTCGAGAGACACAACCAAACGCCTATACTTTTGGCGACAATTATATTTTCGTCAACCTGGGTTTGTTTTATCATATGGAAAATGAAGCACAGGTTGCATCTGTTATATCGCACGAGATAGGGCACATACTACTGCGCCATGCATTGAAGAGTATGGTAATGAGCTATGAAAGCAACAAAGTGTATGCCGCAGACGTAAAATTGCTCAAGAGTACAGAAATACATGCAGCTACGCGCGCGTTGGAAATTTTAAAAAATGCTGCTTACAACAACGGAAAAGTATCGAGAGAACGGGAGCTGGAGGCCGACTCTATCGGCTATTTGCTTTACAAAAACACCGGATACCCTGATTATGAATATCTCGCCGCCCTGCATATTGTAGAAAAATATGAAAATGTAAAACCGGATAGCCTGGCTATGGAAGCATACAAGCGTTTTTTTGATTTGCCGGAACAAAAATTTAATGACAGCTGGCTGAAGCAAGAAGATTTCTCTTCATACAACTACAACACTTACAAGCCTGCTCTTGACAAAGACTCAGCATCTTCTCACCCCAAGTGCGCAGAAAGAATCCAACACCTCCAAACCATCTACCCGCAACTAAAAGAAAACGGTAAATCAATTGCAGCCACAAGCACATTTACTGAATTGAAAAACCTTGCACGCAGCCGGCACCTGCCCAATTTGTTTTTCAACGAAGATTATGGTGAATATATATACACCCTACTGGTAAGGCTGCAGGCCGACCCTGACAACAAACAATACAGAGATTTGCTGGGAAAAGGCTTTTACAAAATATATGAAGCCCGCAAAGCATACTTGCTTAACAGGTATGTAGAGCGTGTAAAACCCCATGAACAAACCAAAAGCTACATGCAGTTTCTGAGTTTTATTTGGAATCTGAAAATAGAAGAAATGGAAAAAATTGCTGAACACTACAGTAAAACATAGTAGTCAGCTCATCTGTCAGTAATTTAATTTTTCCAATCTTATCTGATTGTATTTTCCTTCTTTGTTGAACTCTTGCAACAATATATAACCCTCTTTGGCTACATAGGGAAAAATTATAAAGTTCTTTTTAGATGAAATAGGAATCATTTCTTGTTTGAAGACACCACCAATAAAGGTGTTGATAAACAAATTCCAGTTTCGTTGTTTGGTTTCATCATCCTTCTGAAAATCTCTGTAAAAAAATACAAGGTCGTTGTCGTCATTCAGGTATTGCGCAAACAAGTAGTCTGCATTACTCCATCTAGACATATCTTTCTCAAGCACCTTCGCTCCCTTTATTTTAAAGTCTTTATCAGTATACACATATACCAGGTCGGTAGTTTTCATGGCATTATACTGTCCTGCGGCTTTATATTTTTCCAATAGTATGCCAACACTACCGTCTTTCATAAAGAAAATACCGCGTGGGTCCAGATTGTAGAATTTTTCAACTTGTCCGTAGCTGTTTATATAAGGCAGGTAAGGCTTGAAATCAAGCCCGTAAGCAATGGTCTTATAATCAGTTTTGAAAGTGGTTTTGTCAATCATCAGCCTTGCAAAACCCGTGTAAAAACCAAAAGGTGTAGTGGTGCGTGTTACCATTACTATTTTATCATCAAATGCACGGTCGTTATTCAATTCGCCATAGCTATAGGTGGGTAATGACGTGATGTGAGAAAGCACATCTGCGGGGGCATCAATCTCCTTTTTGTGTACTTCCTTGCCTGTAAGCATGTCTATTACCAACAAATAATATTTTGTCTGCCCTTTCCCTACGCTGCGAGACATGATACCGTAAATATGTTTTTTATCTCTTTCTATAAAGCGCAGGTACTCCCAATCCGACTCTGTATTGTATTTGCCGTATTCATACCGCCAAATTTCTTTTTTACTGCTGTCATACAGCATCACGTGGCAGTTGCGGGTAAAGTCTTTATAAAATTCATAATCAAACACCAGGTACCCGCCTTCTTTTATTGCTATCACACTGGCATCGTATACAAACCCGTTTTTCTTTCTCTCTTCTTTTACCTCTTTCCTGTTTTCTTTCCAGGTATCATTTTGCATTTTTTCTATAAACCTGCCATGATCGAATTCGTACAACACGTCTTTTTGTACCGTATTTTCTTTCAGGTCTATTATCATTGAGGATGGCGTATAGGCATCATCCTTTTTTATAAGGGTAAGGTCTACATGTGTAGGCTTCAATATTATTTTGCCATCAAACTTCATATACCCTCTGTAGTTTGCGGCTGTAATATCACCATCAAATTTATTATTGGCAAAGGGGTTCAGATTTTTATCCAATATGATGTATTCAAACTTCTTGGTTTTATCGCCCGACTTGCCATAGCTATACAGCGATATGTAGCCAAACAGGTTACTTTTCTCGTCATACAGGGCATTCATTCCAAGGAAATCTCCGTTTGCAAGTGCTATCAGGTCTTGTGTTTGCGCGTGAGCATTAATAATAAGAGCAAAAGAAAAAAGTGTTAATAGGTTTTTCATTCAGGACAGTATTTGCAATCAAAAATATGGTATAATGGTCATAGAATAATATCATTTATTGCAGAAAAAAACTTGGCAAACAAGTAGAAACAGCTACAATATATACCTGTCAGCACATTCCGAAAATATTTGCAGGGTATGTTAGCAGTATTGATACCGGCAGGTTGCGGTATTGCAGCAAATGTCATGACAATAGTAAATAGCTGCTAACGTCTGCCACCAATTCTCAACCTTAATTGTGCTTCAATTGTCAGCCCTGTAAACTCTTCCATACGTTCTGTAATAGGATTTTGTTCTGTTCTGAGTACTGAATATCTGGCAGCACTTAAGCCTGCTGAAAAGACGCTTGAAAAACTTCTGGTAGCATTCGCTTCTACATAGTAATAGGGATTCAAAAATGGCAGGAAAAACGTATTCAGAAAATCTTGAAATCTGGTACCACCACCTAAATATAATGCAAGCCTCAATTGCTGTAAGTTGCCGGGCTTATTGATGTAGTGTATGCCTGCATTACCATCAAAATGTACAGCTTCACCCGAAGCAAATGACATATAACCGATATTACAACCAAAAGACGGGAATATGTGGTGCTTGCCTTTATCTATCATAAGGTCCATACCTGCTTGTACTACATAGCCCGGTCCTGGCACTACCTCTTTGATACGTTTACTACGTTCGTAAGCGGTAGGTGTAAGGCTCAATGAGCCGCCACTAATCATTAGTTCGATATAAGGCTTGTGCTTTTTACTATCAATATTTTCTTCGTGCTGTTGCGCATTACATACTGTGCATATAAGCAGTAGTATAAAGGGTAGGTAGCATTTCATACTTCTAAGTTTTGGGAAGGTATAAATACGATTAACAATTACTATGCCAAACAGGTGATAACAAAGGATGTATTATGCTTTGTTACTTATCCTCGAACAATATTAGCCACAAAAAAATACCGCCGGAAGCAGAGCCTCGCGACGGTTATAACCAAAACACCTTTTCTTGTTTTATTTCACCTTGTGCATATCAAACACATAACGGTATGGCTTGCTGAGTGCAAAGTATCCGTATCCCGTTTGCACATTGGTGGGCAGGTTGATGGGTTCGCCCGTTAGCTGATTGATGAGGTAGCCCGTGCGTTTGTATGCCTGCAGGTATTTGTAGTAACCCTCATCTATACGTGCTACCTGTACTATCAGCGTATCGGTTGTGGCTACACGCAGCGAAAAGCTATGTTCAAACTGTCCGTCTGTATTGCTTTGCAGCAGCTCTACCTGTTTAGGTTCAAAATTGGTAAACGCACTCAGGTTTTGTGCAGCAGGTTGAGACAAGAGTTTTATGTTCTGCCTAAGCTGCCTGGCTGTAGTGTACGATGCAAAATAGTATGCTCCTTTTTGCGCTTCAGGCACACTTATTTGCAGCCTGTACAGTGTATCACCTGCCCTTACACCCTCGTATCTTGGCGTTACTATACAACGGCCGGGTTGCGGCATCAGTATGGTTGTAGCGGTTGCCTCTATACCTTTTCGCAGGTCTTTAATACGCAATGTATATTGCTGCCCTTCTTGCAGGTGCATATTGCGGTTGCCATACAAGCCGGCAGATAGTTTGTTGAGTGTAATGGATTCTCCGCCCGCAGGTGTCAGTGTTACGATGCCGCTGTCTATCAGCATATTTTTAGGCACAGTGCTGTTGGTTGTTTCATCGCTCACGTTGGTTATAGCTTCGATAGAATAACCTGCCGATACCAATAGCGTATTGCCATCGGTCATGGTGGCAGACAATACTATTTCGTCTTTGCGCTGCGGTATGCTTATATCAAGCGGTTTGGGTTTACGGCAGCTAAACAGCGTGGCCGATGTCAATAACAAGAATATTACTTTACTGTATTTCATAAAAACTATTTTCTCTTTATTATAAATGAACATTTAATGAAAGGGCGGTGATGGTACCGAACAACCCGCGTTGCTGGTATTTGTATGTTTTCGTTTGCTCATCGTACACGCGTTGTACGCTGTGGGGTTGTGTACGGTTGAATATGTTGTACACACTCAAGTGCGCATCTGCCTTAATACGCATACTGATATTGAACTTGTATTGCAAATCGGCATCTGTACGAAACTGTGCAGACATGCGCAATTCATTTCGGCCTGTATAAGCGGGCATAGCCTCAAAGCCTGTAAAACCGGGCTTAGGCATCAGATACTGGCTTGTTTGCCCGGTAAACGGTGCGCCTGTTGCGTACACGGTAGTGGCGCTGATGCTCCAGCTCTTTGTTATATCGTACATGGCAACTACAGATAGCTGATGCCTGCGGTCGTAGCGTGCATAGTAGTCTTTACCATTGTTCAGCGAATCGAACCTGCGGTGTGCGAATGCCAGCGTATAACCTGCCCATCCTGAAAACCTGCCCGCTGTTTTGCCTGCAAACAATTCCAGTCCGTATGCCTTGCCACTGCCCTGTACCATTTCGTTCTCGTAGTTTTTGCTTTGCATGACAACTGCTCCTTCTTTATACTCACACAGGTTGCGCATCCATTTGTAATACACCTCTGCGCTTAATGATATACCCGTATTGGCAATATTGTGATAGTAGCCAGCGCTTATTTGGTCGGCATTGGCAGGCTGCAGGTTGGCAGATGCGGGATACCACATATCTGTTGGCAACATCAGCGAAGAGCCCGATACCATGTACATGTATTGCACCATACGCGCATACGATACTTTCACGGAACTGTTATCATTCAGCGAGTAGCGCATAGCTATCCGTGGTTCGGGGTTGATGTATGTTTTACCTGTTGTAAGCATACTGCTAACACGCATACCTGCCGCTACTTGTGTTTTTGCACCCAGCGATACTTCATCGTTTACATATACGGCTGCTTCGTTATTGTGTATGCGCTGCCCTGCGTTATTACCAAAGCGCTCTACCAACGGGCCGCTGCTGCTGATGCGGTTAGGGTGAAAGAAGCGATTGGAGAAACTAACACCTGCTGTTATTTTATGCCCTTTGATGTAAGACAACCGAACATCTGCACGTACACCCGCGTCTCTGATGGACGACTGCATGGTTATGTCATTGCTGTTGAACTTGCCGTTGATGTCATAACTGAAGCCTGAATAATATGCTGTAACATCGCCCGATGCTTTGTTGTCTTTACTGATATGGTTCCAGCGTAGCGACATGGTATTGTTGCCCATCTTCATGCCGCTTTCTATGTTTTGCGTTTCTTCTCCGTCTGCATTGCTTTGTGCACGCAACACATCTCTGCCCGTATAGCTGCTGATGTAAAAACGATTGCGGGTGTTGGCCATGTAGTACAGTTTCACATTCACATCATGAAAGTGATACGGAATATTCTTCATCACTTTATCAATATAGGTGCGCCTGCCTGCTACCATTACAGATAGTTTGTCTTTTATGATAGGTGCTTCAATACATGCAGACGATGATATTGTACCTATACCAATCTGTGCTTTTACATCGCTCAGCGAGGCATCTTTGGTGCGTACATCCATTACAGACGATAGCCTGCCACCATACTGTGCCGCAAAGCCCGATTTGTAGAGCTGTACATCCTTCAACGCCGTGTTGTTGAATACTGAAAAGAAACCCAGCAGGTGGCCTGCATTGTACAGAGGTGCGCCATCCAGCAGTATCAGGTTTTCGTCGTTAGCACCACCACGTACATACATACCTATGCTGCCTTCCGTGCCACCCTTTACGCCGGGCGTCAATTGCAGGGCTTTTACCACATCTACCTCTCCGCCAATAGCGG
>CALESY010000137.1 GCA_937919945.1 uncultured Chitinophagaceae bacterium
ATTTTTTATGGAAGATGTATTGGCTTTCAAGCCTATTGTACCGATGTTGGTATTGCTTGTCATGTTCAGCATACGGGTATAAGGCCCAAAGCCTATGTAGCTTATTTTCAGTAAATACTTACCTGCGTTCAGGTTCTCTATACTGAAGTTGCCATCGGGGTCGGTAACGCTACCTGTCTTCTTTGTAGTATCTGTTATGGGGGCTACGGTTACCGTTACGCCTATCAGGGGTGTTTGGTCTTTGGCATCAGCTACCTTGCCTGCAATGCTGTATGGTTGCGCCTTGGCAATTTGTGCCATACATACTATTGCTGTAGCTACTATTATTGTCTTTACGTTCATTGGTTGGTACGATAAACCCTTAGAGTTATTTATACCCCAAGGGTTTAATGCTATTGTGTTATAGTAATGCTAAAGCTATTTTTCGTTAGCCTTCACCAATTCTTTCAGGTGCATATCGTATTCTTTTGCCGGGTCGTCAGCAGTATGCAGGCGGTCTTCTACAGGTGTAAATATCACGGTGCCTTTATCTAAATAGTTATTTGCGTTATACATGCCATATACCATATCTGCTATTTGTTTGATTATTTCTTCTTTGCGTGTATCGGCTTCTGCAAATAGTTCTTTATCGCCAAGTGTTATGGTTACGTCTTTAAAATCCTTCACATATACACCCACATAGCCTACTGCAAGTGTGGGGTATAACTTGTTCAGGCTGTCTTTCATTTTTATATTGTTAGCGTCATTTACCAGTGAGTCCGTCTCTTTACATCCTGCAAGGCTGGTAGCTATCAGTAGCACAGTATACAATATCTTCTTCATGCTATATTTATTAGTATTGGTAAATGTACTGAAAACGCCCGTTATACTGGTGTTGAAGTAGTACCGCTATGTTTTATGTACTCGGGTTTGCAAAACTTTATTTGGCAGAAACAAAAAGCTGCTTATCTTTGCAGCCCGTTACACAAAAACGGTAAGTTCTTTACAGCAAAATAATCCTTGAAAAGTACGGTGAGTTGGATAGTGTGGATAACTAATTTCGCAAGAAGTTTTGTCAAGTAGAATACACCACTTATCTTTGCGCTCCCTTAGCGGTTAGATGAGTTAACGGAAGGGTAACGATAAGTT
>CALESY010000138.1 GCA_937919945.1 uncultured Chitinophagaceae bacterium
GGGTATTCAACCGTTGGGGCCAGGAAGTATACAACGGCAACAAAGGCTGGGATGGCACATGGCGTGGTGTGGTACAGGAGTCAGGTACATACACTTACCTGATACGTGTAGCTTACTCTGATGGTGAAGTAGAAACCTATAAAGGTGATGTGACACTCGTGAGATAAACAATAGTAGTATTAAGTAAACATAATAAAAAGACCGCACAGCATTTGCTGTACGGTCTTTTTTTGTAGTAGTATTTGTCAGTTATGCTTCTGCTTCCATGTACGAAGAAACAGGCTCGCAGGTACATATCAGGTTACGATCACCATGTGTATTATTTACACGTGCTACGCTTGGCCAGAATTTATTGTTCCTTACCCAATCCAATGGGAAAGCAGCTTCTTCGCGACTGTATGCATGTTGCCAATTGTTGGCAGTAATCATAAACTGCGTATGTGGCGCATTTTTCAACACATTATCTTTCTTGTCAGCCTTGCCTTCTTCTATCGCGCGTATCTCTGCACGTATGCCTAATAACGCATCACAAAAACGATCAAGCTCTGCTTTGTCTTCGCTTTCTGTAGGTTCTATCATAATAGTACCCGGCACAGGGAAGCTCATCGTAGGTGCGTGGAAGCCATAATCCATCAGGCGTTTAGCAACATCTTCTGCTTCTATCTCTGCCGTCTTTTTAAACGGACGTAAATCAACAATAAACTCGTGTGCACATGTACCGCCTGTGCCAGTGTATAGGATATCAAAATCTTTCTCCAAACGGGCACGCATGTAGTTTGCGTTCAATATAGCGTATTCGGTTGCTTTGCGTACACCATCAGTACCCAGCATACGGATATAAGCGTAAGATATAAGTAATATACTTGCAGAGCCGAATGGTGCAGCAGATACTGCATTGGCTGCTTTACCGTTTGTATCAACCACATGCGATGGCAGGTGTGGTGCAAGGTGCGACTTCACACATATGGGGCCCATACCGGGACCGCCACCACCGTGCGGTATTGCGAATGTTTTGTGCAAGTTCAGGTGACAAACGTCTGCACCTATCAACCCCGGGGCAGTTAAGCCAACCTGTGCGTTCATGTTAGCACCGTCCATATATACTTGCCCGCCATGTTGATGAACGATGTCTGTTATTTCTTTTATCGTCTCCTCGTACACACCATATGTAGATGGATATGTAACCATAATACCAGCCAGGTTAGCAGCGTGCTGAGCAGCTTTTGCTTTCAGGTCTTCAACGTCTATGTAGCCGTTTTCTAACGCTTTTACCACTACCACTTTGTAACCAACCATTACTGCCGATGCCGGATTGGTACCGTGAGCAGATATAGGTATCAGCATTACGTTGCGGTGTTTATCGCCGCGGCTGTCGTGATAAGATTTGATTGTGAGCAGCCCCGCATATTCGCCCTGCGCTCCGCTATTGGGTTGCAGGCTACACGCGTCGAATCCGGTAATCTCGCAAAGGTATTGAGACAATTCTTTTGCCATTTGCAGATAACCTGCAGCTTGATTTTTAGGTGCAAAAGGATGCATTTTGCTCCAGTTGGCCCAACTAAGCGGCATCATTTCTGATGCTGCATTCAGCTTCATGGTACAAGAGCCAAGCGAAATCATGCTTGTATTCAGACTCAAGTCTTTATTTTCCAGCATCTTGATATAGCGCATCATTTGCGATTCGCTGTGATGACTGTTAAATACCGGATGCGTAAGGAATGCAGAAGTGCGTGTAAGCGATGTGCCGATGTTTGTCAATACTTCTTCGTGGCTGATTTCAAAACTTACAGGTGCTTCTGAATCGTCAAATACAGAGATTATATTAAACAGGTCAGAAGTAGTAGTTGTTTCATCAAGTGATATACCAACTAATGTATTATCAGCAAAATAGCGGAAATTGATTTGCGCTGCTTCTGCTTTTGCTTTTATTGCATTTGCATCAGCTACTTTTACAACAATGGTGTCAAAATAAGATGTTGATACAATGCTAACACCATGCGCTTTCAGTTGGCTTGCCAATGTGTGTGTCAGCAGGCTTACGCGCTTGGCAATATTTATTAATCCATCAGGCCCATGATACACGGCATACATGGCAGCCATATTTGCCAACAAAGCCTGTGCAGTACAGATATTAGATGTTGCTTTCTCGCGTTTGATGTGTTGTTCACGTGTTTGCAAAGCCATACGCAGCGCACGATTACCGTTTGCATCGATACTTACACCAATGATACGGCCTGGTATAGCACGTTTAAAATCGTCTGTACAAGAGAAAAATGCAGCATGTGGTCCGCCATAGCCCAATGGAACACCAAAGCGTTGAGCACTACCTAATGCCACATCTGCACCAAGTTCTCCCGGTGGAGTGAGCAATGTAAGTGCCAGCAGGTCCGTAGCCATCGCTACATAAGCACCTGCAGCATGTACTTTTTCTATAAAGCCGCGGTAGTCTTCAACATTACCCTTATCATTAGGGTATTGTACCAACGCACCGAAGAAAGTATTGTCTATTGCAGCAGTTTTGTAATCACCCATTACAACAGTTGCCCCTAATGGAGTAGCACGTGTTATTACAACGTCTAATGTCTGTGGGAAAATATTCTCATCAACAAAGAACTTAGGGCGTTCCAGATTGTCGTGGTCTTTGTTCAACGTAGCCAAGAACATGTGCATAGCTTCTGCAGCAGCGGTAGCTTCGTCCAACAAGGATGCATTGGCGATTGGCAATGCAGTAAGGTCGCTCACCATTGTTTGGTAATTCAGCAAACTTTCCAACCTGCCTTGCGAAATCTCTGCCTGATAAGGTGTGTACTGCGTGTACCATCCTGGATTTTCAAAAATATTGCGAAGTATAACACTTGGAGTAAGTGTATCATAATACCCCTGCCCTATATAGTTTTTGAATACTTTATTCTTACTAGCCAATTCATTCGAAATGCGTAGGTATTCAGCCTCACTCACACTTTCAGGTATATTCAATGCTTTACCCATGCGTATGCCTGATGGCACAGTACGACCTATAAGGGAATCCATATCTGCTACACCTATGGTAGTCAGCATTTGTTTTGTATCGTGTTCGTTAGGTCCTATATGGCGACCATGGAACTCTTCATTTTGCAGAGAAAACAAATTCATATAATTAGTTACAACTCTTTAAAGATTATAAAGAATTGCAAAGTTAGCGGGATGGCGGGGATTTGCAAAAACTTACAATATTAAGGCCTTATACAAAACCAATATATCCATAATATGTATATCGGTTGGAAAAATAGCCTTGATATGTTGTACAGATTATGTTTAACAATAGCTACATGAATATTTGCAGGAAATACACAAATTAATAATAATATCAAGCCGTATGCCGCATATACCCTTGTACCACCAAACAGCAGCCCTATGCCTAACATTATCTCGGCTGCACCACTAACATAGTTCATTGCTTCTCTATAAGGCCAACTAGGGGGTACCATAGTTAGTAGCTTCTCTGGTTTTACAAAATGTGAACCCCCTACTATAATAAACATAATAGCAGTAGCGATAACGCCGCACATTTTAGAGTTGTTTAGCTGATTAAGTATTCCTGCAAGGGATAAGAGCCATATCATTCCATATATTGATATTAATCCTATTAAAAATGCCATATACTTTTTGTACAAAAGTATATGGGAGATATAGCCTAAAAAATGAACCGGGATTAATAAATACGCTTCCTTATGCGGCTCAGTGCCTGAGGTGTAATGCCAATATAAGAAGCCAGATATTTTAAGGGAATTTGTTGTATCATATCGGGTTGTTCATTTAGTAACTTTAGATAACGCTCCTCTGCCGAAAGAGTAAGAAATGATAGTTCTCTATTGGTTTTTCGTATAAAAAGCTGTTCTGCAGCTAATCTTCCAATCATTTGTGATTTTTCACTGCCGTTGTATACCAGTTGAAGGTCGTTATATTCAATTCTCCACAAACAAGTATTTGTTAGAGCCTGAATTGTATATAATGAAGGTTCTCGTTTTAAAAATGAGCTGTACCCTGAAGTAAAATTGTTCGCAAAAGCAAAGTCAAAAGTTATTTCTCTATCGTCTTTTTCAATGAAAAATCTTAGTAACCCTTTCTCAATGAAGTACAGATACCTCTCAACTTGTTTAGCTTTTAGTACGAACTCGTTTTTTTGAAACTCAACATATTCAAGCCTCGATAAAAAATCTTGAATCTCATGATCACTAATATCATGTTCTTCAAGAATATTCTTTAACTGCTGCATAGCTATTCTAAAACCCCCTCTTTTATCTCATTCCACAAGGCGCGGTAGCAGGTAGCAGCATAGCTACTGTGCGCAAAAGCTTCAACAGGGGCATTGTTAATACCCATCTTCTCAATATCTGACAGATATGGGATATAGTATTCAAAAAAACGTTTATCCTTATAGAGTTCTGCCATTACATCTTTGTGCATGTTTTTACGTATATCCACTATTGTAAAAAAGCACATCAGCTTTTCCAGTTCGTTTGTCTTCTCTTCAAAGTAATGTTTTACGATATCGTATGTACGTACGGATAGTGTAGTAGGGATTACAGGCATAAGTACCGCATCCGATGCATAAAAGATATTGTCTGCCAAATGAGAAAACCCCGGCGGACAATCTATAAACACAAAATCATAATCCTGCTCTAACCATTTCAGCAGGTTGTGCAGTTGTTTTTTAGAATGTTTATCGTCCAACAATACATCAAGTTTGCGGGCAGACAGGTCAGCAGGTATAATATCCAAACCATCATAGCCGGTAGCCATAATAGCCTCTTCTATACTCAGTGTATGCTCTATTATTTTTTTAGCAATGCCTTTTTCTTTGGGTTGTGCATTGTAGTAAAAGCTGGCCGCACCTTGCGGGTCCAGATCCCACAGCAAGGTTTTAAATCCATCTTTTGCAGCCATGTATGCAAAGTTGACACAAGATGCGGTTTTGCCAACACCGCCTTTCAGGTTGTATAATGATGCTACGAACATAGTAATATAAACATGCCTTGTATAAAACTACGCTATTATGTAATGCGAAGCAATGTACATATGTTATGTTTCGGCACTGCTTTGTATTGTGTTCTTTATTTTTACACTATCATTAAGTAACACACTATGCCTTCAACTATCAATTTCGATACGATTATTACAAATATTGAAAACAGGTATTGTAAGCTAACGGACGAAACCATTGCAGAGATACCTAAATATTTTAAACTGATAGAATGCAATAAAAATACTTTGTTGGTTCGCGAAGGCCAGCAAGCCAATAAAACGTATTATATGATTAAAGGTTGCGCAAGGGCATACTATGTTAAAGATGGTAAAGAGATAACACATTGGTTTGCTTTTGAAAATGAATTTATCTGTTCCATTCATAGCTTCTTTAACAACATCCCGAGCCCTCACTTTATTGAAATACTGGAAGACAGCATCTTACTTGAAGTAACCCGTGCAGATGTACAATTGCTGGCAGATAAAAACCATAATTTTGAAAAGCTGCAAAAAGAGGTAGTGGTACATACACTGTTGAAACTGCAATATAGGGTTGAGGGGTTACTATTTGAAACCGCTTACAATCGTTACCAAAATTTGCTTGATGCACAGCCCGATATCACACAACGGGTACCATTAACACATATAGCATCTCACTTGGGCATAACACTGGAAACGCTTAGCCGCATACGCAGCCCTAAGTATGGAATTTGATGTATGTCAAATGGCGGTTGATGTAATGCAATGAACTTTGCACGCACAACTATATATATGGCGGATAAGAAGATTTTGATAATAAACGGACACCCGGACGAGTTAAGCTTCAACCATGCACTATCACAAGCCTATCAGCAGGGTGCAAAGCGCACCAATGCCGATGTACAAACTATCAATATTCATACCCTGAATTTCAACCCCAACCTGATGTATGGGTATAGGAAACGAACAGAACTGGAACCCGACTTAATTGATGCACAACAAAAAATACTTTGGGCCGACCATCTTGTATGGATTCACCCTGTGTGGTGGGGTTCATACCCCGCCATTATGAAAGGTTTTATAGACAGGGTTTTCCTGCCGGGTTTTGCTTTTAAAAAAAGAGAAAACTCAGTCTGGTGGGATAAATTGCTAAAAGGCAAAACAGCCACCATAATTTGTACAATGGACCAGCCTGCATGGTATTATCGATTGGTGTACAGAAATGCCAGCATTAATGCCCTAAAAAAACTGACAATGGAATTTTGCGGTGTCAAGCCGGTTCGCACTGTTGCCATCGGACCTATAAGATTATCTAAAGAAAGGTATAGAAAGAAATGGCTGCAGAAAATTGAGGAACTGGGCTATTACAATAAGTGACTATTTCTTCTCTGCTTCTTTCATTCCAATATTAAATAGCTTGTAAGCAAGTTGCACTGCTGCGGCTTCGGGCTTACTGTATGCAAATGACTGTTGTTGCACAGCATATTCACCTGATGCATCCATTACATAGTAGCTGATGTGTTTTTTATTGCCTGTGCCACTAAATCTGATATAGGCTTCAGGTGCAGGTGTGTTGGTTTTATTTATCCAATTGATATTGCAGTCTTTCAGACGTTCTACAACTTTATCATCTGCCTGTCCCAACACATTCAGTCGCATATTTATTTTCAGGCCGCTGTTAGGTATCAGTTGCGGATAGAAGGTGTATAGTTTATATATCAGGTTGTCGTAGGCAAGATTGTCTTTGCGTTCCAGTGCACACTCTGCCTGTGCCTGATATACACGTGCTACAAAGAGTTTTTCATACTCAGTATCCATATTGGGGTCACGTAAAATTTCATCCAGCAGCATACGTGCTTCTTTGTAATTGCCTTGTTTCATTTGAAGCCGTGCTGTAAACAGTTTGAAGTATTTACGCACGTATTGCCTTTCATCTGTTTGGGCTTCTTGCCTGAAGCGGTTTAAAAAGAATTTGGTACTGAAGTCTTTGATTAAATACCATATCTCGTCCCAGCTCACAGTACTTTCAGTACTGAATAGTTTATATACTACCATATCTCTTTCAGGGTTCAGGGCAAACTGGTTGATGATAAGATATTGTTGTACATATTTTTCGCTCAGCAACTTAGCCATATTCCCCAATACGGCAACATTATACCACCAGTTACTATTTTCAAATTTCAGACGCTCTATTCGTGCCTCTATGTTCATCAACTTTACCAACTGTGTGCTAAAGTCGTAATGAGTTTGCCCAAGTGTAGTACCAATATGCAGTTCTTTAAATTCAGCTGCTTTGTTTATATGCCTTTGCGATTCGGCAAGTTGGCCATCGTAATACAGTGCGCGTGCCAGTGCAATATTGTACCAGCCAAACCCCGGTGTAGAACCATTGGCTTTTATCATATCACGCATCAGACTTACACCTTCTTTGGGTTGCGATTTGTAAATGCTGATGATGCTGGTATAATAAGCCCATTCTTTCAGCCGTTTATCTCCCGCGTCCTGTGTTATAGCCTCTTCATATTCTTTTTCAGCTTCCCGAAAATCGCCGCAAATACTGCGAAAAGTAGCATAGTTGTTATGCGGGAAGATGCCACTCTTGCGTAATAACTCATAGTAGTACCTTGCAGAGTCCACTTTTATTGCATAGCTATACAGCATAGCCTTGTAGTGGTACACGCTGTTTTTTTCCTGTTGCTCATACCCAGGTGGAAAAATATTGGCATTTATACGCCTGTTGATTTCAATACGTCTTAATGCAGAATCAAGAAAACGATTGGCAAGTTTTTCATTTTCTTTAATACTGTTTTTCAGGAAACTATATTTGTCGCTTGTGTAGAAGCGATTTCTGTGAACTGTCCAAGCAAGATAGTTATAGGCATCCATGAAATAATCGCGCTGAAAATTCCACTTTAATACACGGCGCAATAGCGAATACACCTTTTCTGGTTCATCTGTATTTGCATAGCAATCCATCAGAAAGTAAGCTATGTTGGTGTAGTCTATCTGATAACGATAAGCATATACATAAACTGCAACGTCGGGGCTTCTTGTAGCCAGTTCTTTACGATAGTCGCGTTCCATGAGTGTCAATGCTTTCTCTAAAGGCTGTGCTGCATTTTTATATCCTGCATAGTCAGCAGCGTGTTCCCGTTTGTATGCCCCTTCGTATAGCCAACCCACATAGTAACCACTGTCTATGCGTTTAAACTCACGGCTGCGTGGCAGGGCATCGGCACTCAACATATCCGTCCCCATGCGCTTTGCATCAATCTCGTAGCGTTGCGTGGGGTTTTTACGATGCATCATGGGTTGTGCATCTGCTACAAAAGAAATCAGGATACAAGCCCACAGGCTTAATAGAAATAACAACCTGCGAGCTTTATCAGCAAAGCGATTGTTATGCATACAATTTCAGTTTCGCAAGACGTTCAGCTTCTTTATTGATAATGCTGTCCAGTGCTTTTTGTTTGCCGTCTTTGTTACGGTATATCAGGCGGTGTTCCAACACAGCGCGGGCTATGTCTTTCACATCGTCTTCTATTACAAACGTTCTGCCACGTAATAGCGCATACGCCCGCAAACATTTGATGAACGCGATGCCGCTACGAGTAGATGCCCCGAGCGAAATATCCTGATGCTCGCGTGTGCCGCGTACCAGATTACTAACTGCTTTTAGTATCTCTTCGTGTACAAACACATTTTCTGCCTGTAGTTGCAGTTGCAGTATATCATTGAAACTAAGCACTTGCTGCAGCGATACAAGATTATCGGCAATAGATACATATTCTCTGTAAATGTTCAGTTCTGTTTGCTCATCCACATAGCCAAAGTATATTTTCATAAAAAACCTGTCGAGCTGGGCGGCAGGTAATGGGTATGTACCTTCCATCTCTATAGGGTTTTGTGTAGCGATGCTGAAAAACAGGCGTTCAAGTTTGATGGTAGTATCTCCTACTGTTATCTGGTGTTCAGCCATCGCTTCCAGCAAGGCACTCTGTACTTTGGGTGATGCACGGTTTATCTCATCTGCCAACAGTACGTTACAAAACAGCGGCCCTTTTTTGAAAACGAAGTCTTTATTCCTATCGTCGAAGATGTAGGTACCTATCAGGTCCATTGGCAACAGGTCTGGTGTAAACTGTATGCGTTTAAACACCACGTGTTCTCCTTCTTTTTCTCCGCTGATACATTGTGCCAGTGTACGCGCCAAAACTGTTTTACCTGTACCGGGATTATCTTCCATCAATATGTGGCCACCGGCAAGCAGGCAGGTAAGTACCATTTCTATTTGATGACGTTTACCACGTATTACTTTTTCTATTTGCGAAATAAGGTGTTGTACCGATTCTGCAGGATTGGCAATGATGGCTTCTGATGCAGGTTCTGTCATATATTCCAAGCTTTATACAAGTTTACATATTTATATGCAGCCGCAATGGGTTTAGGTTATAAATTTTTGTGAAAAGCAAATAGATACAATTATACTGTATCAGGGAACAACGCCCCACTACTTACTAACCAACCTCACCACCGGCACCAACATTTCTTCAAGCGAAACACCACCATGCTGGAATGTATTGCGGTAGTAATTTACATAATGGTTGTAGTTGTTGGGATAGCAGAGAAATACATCTTCTTTGGCAAATATAAACGTAGAGCTCACATTCGGGCGCGGCAGTCCTGCTTCTCGCGGATCGCGGAAAGCAAGTACGTCTTTGGCTTCGTATTGCAGATTTTTACCGTGCTTATAGCGCAGGTTGGTTGTAGTCTGCCTGTCACCTACACACTTACTGGGGGTTTTTACACGTTGGGTACCGTGGTCAGTCGTTACAATAACCTGAATGTTTTTTTCAGCTATCTTTTTCAATGCACGGTATAGCGGCGAGTGTTCGAACCAACTAACCGTAAGCGAACGGTAAGACACCTCATCGCCTGCCAGTTCTTTCAGCACTTCCATTTCTGTACGCGCGTGCGATAGCATATCAACAAAATTGTACACGATAACCGTCAGGTCGTTGTTCAGGTAGTTGTGTATATTATCTTCCAGGTCTTTACCATGGTCGTTGTTAGTAATCTTTAGATACTGTGTTTTCAGCCCGTCAAGTTTCAATTGCTTAAGCTGATGGCGCAGGAAAGTTTCTTCATGAAGGTTTTTGCCTCCTTCTTCATCGTCGTTCTTCCACTCCAATGGAAACTTAGTTTCAATATCTATCGGCAACATACCTGCAAATAGTGCATTGCGTGCATATTGCGTAGCGGTAGGCAGCAAGCTGTAAAACATATCTTCTTCCACCATTTTAAACGTTTCGGTAATGATGGGTTGCAGCACCTTCCATTGGTCATAACGCAGGTTATCTATTACTACCAGAAAGGTGGGTTTACCTTGCTCCAGATGCGGCGATACTTTGCACTTAAACGTTTCGTGCGACAACAATGGAGCATCGCCCGTTTTATCTTTTATCCATTTGCTATAGTTTTTTGATACGAATTTGAAGAATTCTGTGTTAGCTTCGGCTTTCTGTGTCTGCAACACCTCCATCATTTCGGGGCTTTCGCTGCGAGCCATTTCAAGCTCCCAATACACCAGTTTCTTATACAACTCTTTCCATTCTTCGTGATTGGGGTTAGAGCTTAACGCCATAAACAGGTTACGAAAGTCTTGTTGATAAGCAATAGTGGTTTTTTCACTCACCAAACGCTTAGTGTCCATTATCTTCTTCAACGAAAGCAATACTTGATTAGGGTTAACCGGTTTGATCAGGTAATCACTTATCTGTCCGCCTATAGCTTCTTCCATTATATTTTCAGCCTCGTTTTTGGTTACCATCACCACGGGCTGGTTGGGGTTCATTTCCTTTATTTTCGACAGGGTTTCCAAGCCTGTAATGCCCGGCATACTCTCATCGAGCAATACTACATCCACCGCTTTTTCTTTCAGAAATTCCAATGCATCGTGCCCGTTGCTCAAGGGGGTTACTTCGTAGCCCTTGTTTCTCAAAAACAGTATTTGCGATTTCAGCGATTCTATCTCATCATCTACCCATAGTATTTCACCCTGTATATTGCTCATTATGTATGCTTCTTGGTTTGTTATTGTACTAAGTACGTTTAAAATTACATTTCTATCCTTGCAATGCCTATGCATTTAACGCAAGTTTATCATCTTTACAGCCCGATAACGCGACCCTGTTGCGGATATTGTGCTATCGCGTCTTAATCATTTGGTAAAATGGACAATATTGCAATAAGAGAAGCTACTGAGGCAGACTGCCCTCGCATGATGGAACTGGTACACGAACTGGCAGTATATGAACGTGCCCCCGAAGCTGTAACCGTAAGCATGGAGCATTTTATAACCAGTGGCTTCGGCGATAAACCTGTATGGTGGGCAATAGTCGCTGAGGCCAATGGTATAGTGGTAGGTTTTGCGTTGTACTATATACGCTACAGCACATGGAAAGGACAACGTATGTATCTGGAAGATATTCTGGTAACAGATGCTTGGCGCGGTAAGGGTATTGGCAGCTTGTTGATGGACAGGCTGATAGGAATAGCCAAAGAAAAAGGCTTTAGTGGTATGCTATGGCAGGTGCTTGACTGGAACGAACCCGCCATTCGCTTCTACAAAAAATACAATGCCCACTTTGACCCCGAATGGGTGAATGTTAGTATAGATGTATAAATAACAAACCCGGCTACATGAGCCGGGTTTGTTATTTATTAACTCAGAATGAATTATGCTTCTTCAGCGTTAACCAGTTCGTTCACGAATTTAGCAACGTGAGCGATGCGTGTATGGTTCAATGCATAGTGTATGAATTTACCATCGCGCTCTGTGATAACGATGTTTGCACGGCGAAGTATAGCAAGGTGCTGTGATGCAACAGACTGCTCAAGGCGCAACTTCACGTAAATATCAGTAACGTTCATGCGTCTGTTTTCTTCCAGCAATTTGATGATTTGCTGACGCAATTTGTGGTTGATGGCCCTCAGGGTCATTGCTGCACTCTTCACTGCCAGGTAATCCAGTTTAATCTGTTCGTTCGAACCTTCATCTTTGCGAATAACCAGCGTATTTGCTGACATAGTCGTTTCCATTTACAAATTGATTTTTATATATAAAAAAAGAGTAACTAATTAAGAATAGCTTTAATAACTATTCCCTAACGGGGTGCAAATATACGCCATTCTACAATATGAACCAAAGCCATATTAGAAAAAACTGTTAAAAATAGTCAGCATAATTAGCAAATTTACACACAACTAATTGATATTCTTTTTATTATGTGTATAAACTTGTTTTAAATAAAATGGCTCGATATTCGCCAAATTGACAAATTCGTTACAATTATATCGCTCAGCAGCGTATATAGCCCAAGTAGGAAGGTCTATTATTGTATTATTACCAAATACAGTGTCGGCAGGTGTAAATATCATTCGTATCGTGTCTGTAAAATCACCCGTCAACAAGCATTTCCATTTCATTTCGTTTACAAGCAATTGTAAATCTGCCTGTAATATGTGCTGCGGAGCATTAATGATATTAGCATGGTTATCATATGAGGCAAAATAGTATTCCCCTTCTCTTGCAGTGAGGATACCGGCAAATACCGCATATTCATTTTTATGATTATAAATGCCCTCTATAGCCAACAACAACAGCTTGTGGTGCATCATCAGGGGCTTATCCAGCAAATAACAGATACCCTTGGCGGTTGCCAACCCAATGCGTAAACCTGTGTAAGAGCCTGGCCCACCACATACGGCTACAGCATCCAAATCTGCCATCTTAATACCCGCATCTTGTAATGCTTTTTCAATATGCAAGTTGATAGTTGCTGCATGATTGCGTGTATCAGCATTTATCATGCTGCTGATTATAAGCCCATCTTTACTGATGGCTACGGTACCAACATCGCCCGAAGTGTCTATGTGTAAGATATATGCCATGAAACCGTGTGCAAATGTAAGGACTGCATTACATTTACAGCATGGAAAAGAAAATCATTCGTACAGATAACGCGCCCGCACCCATCGGGCCATATAATCAGGCGGTACAGTTTGGCAATATGCTCTTTGTATCGGGACAGATAGCCATTAACCCCCAAACCGGTGAGCTATACACGGGCGATATACAAACGGAAACAAAACTGGTGATGGAAAACCTGAAAGCTATACTTACTGAAGCAGGCATGGATTTCAGTAACGTACTGAAAAGCACCATATTCCTGATGGATATGGGGCAGTTTGCACAGGTAAACGAAGTATATGGCAGCTATTTTACAGACAACCCGCCCGCCCGCGAAACCGTACAAGTAGCAGGCCTGCCCAAAGGCGTGAAAGTGGAAATAAGTGTTGTAGCAGCTAAGTAGTTTTCAGTTAGCAGTTGTACAATTGACAGTTAGCATATTTATACAAGAAACGCCCTGCAGTTTGCAGGGCGTTTCTTGTAT
>CALESY010000139.1 GCA_937919945.1 uncultured Chitinophagaceae bacterium
AACAGTAGTTCAAATGTTGCAAACAATAACATATTTGCAGCAGGCGTTACCAGCTTCGGAGACTTTACAGGTATTGAGGATGGCATCAACTTCTCAGCAAATGTAAAAGTGGTAGGTTCTGCTATCATATGTTCAGGCAACAGTGTTACACTGAATGCAAGCCCTGTATCAAGTGGTTCTACTACATATACTTATCAGTGGAGGCGCAATGGTTTTGATATACCGGGTGCTATCAACAACTCTTATGTAGCAACACTTGGTGGTGACTATACAGTGGTAATAACAGCTACCAGCGTAGTACCTAACAAAACAGCAGAATCAATCCCTGTATCTGTAACAGTTGTAGCACCGCCTATGGCAGTGGTAAATGCAAGTGGTGCACTTACATATTGTACAGGTAGCAACTTGGTATTGAACGCAGGTACTGTACCGGGTGTTACATACCAATGGCAACTGAATGGTAATAATATACCAGGTGCTACAAACAACACATACAATGTAACAAGTGCCGGTAGCTATACGGTAATCGTTAAAAATATCGGCTGTTCAAGTTCATCATCTGCTACTTTAGTAAATGCCGGTCCGATACTGGTAGAGCTGGGTAATGATATTACAGGTTGCGAAATCAAAGGTGTACCATATGTACTGGATGCAGGTTATCCGGGTGCTAAATACACATGGAGCACAGGCGATACCAGCCAGACTATCAACATCTTCAAAGGTAGTGGCGTATATAGCGTAACGGTAGATGCAGGGCCTAACTGTATAGGTACAGACCAGATAACCGTAAATCTGAGCCCGCTGCCAACAGCTAACGGTATATCTTACCTGCGTAATGGCAACCAATACATCTTCAGCCCGAGCGGCGACCAGAATGTAAATGTATACACATGGTTGTTTGGCGATGGTACGGTAAGTAACAGCAAAAATGTTACTAAGAACATAGACGGCAGCATGACAGTGAAACTGATTATTACCAACAATTGCGGCAGTGATACCATCACTATGGCACATTGGGCTACCGGTATAGGTAATACAGTAAATGAAACACTGGAAGCAGATGTATATCCAAACCCTGCTAAAGAGAAAGTAACATTGAGTGTGAAAGGAGCTAACATCAAAGACATCACCGTACTGAATGTACTGGGAGAAGTGGTGTACCGTACCGAACTGGATGGTAAAGCTACAGAACACAGCATCAATGTATCATCATTGGCAGCAGGCAGGTACATCATCCGTGCTAACACTACGGAAGGTGCTATCAACAAGCCGTTCAATGTACAATAATACAAGGAGGTAACAACCTCACTATAACAGATATAGAATGCCACCGAAAAACGGTGGCATTCTATTTTTTGACTTGTTTATCAATGAAGCTTGTGGTGAATAAAGAAGCCAATGCACAGTGCATTGGCTTCTTCTTATATAGTTTGTTTGGGTGGTAGTTTATTTATGTATTATAGCGTCTATTTTGCCTATAATATCTGTAAGTTCTTTCTTAAATAACGGGTTGTGGGCATTGCCTTCTGTTGCACCATCAGCTGCATATGTAAGCAGGCACATGGCAAGAAAATCCTGATCGTCTTTACCGGCATATTGGTTGCGTAACTCCGTAATCTTATCATCGGCTACCTTTACTGCTTTGCGTACAGCCTCTTCTTCTTCGGGCTTGATGCGTATGCGGTAGCTACGCCCTGACAGCCAAACATTGATTGATAAAAGGTTACTTTCTTCCATAATGCTAATTGTGCTTTAAAGTGTAGTAGTAGCTGCGGTGCTTTCTTCCAGCTTTTTGTGTATCAGCTTTTTCTGAAAGAAAACCAATATAAGTACACCTGTTGATATAGCCGCATCAGCAATATTGAATACAGGCTCGAAAAATTCAAAACTTTTACCTCCTACAAAAGGTATCCAAGTAGGTAGTGTTGTGTTAATGAGCGGGAAATAGAGCATGTCAACCACCTTGCCGTGAAACAGCTTACCGTAGCCTTGCCCCCATGGTACTAATTTAGCTACATGGAAACTGCTTTCGGTAAATATCATGCCATAGAAAATACTGTCTATCAGGTTGCCTAATGCACCTGCCAGTATTAACGAGCCACATATAATAGCTCCTTTGCTATATTGTTTATTCACCAAACGCTTCAGCAGGAAGAAGCCAAACACAACAGCAACTAAACGGAATAATGTGAGTATAAGCTTACCTGTAGGTGCTTCGTTCAGCTTCATGCCAAAAGCCATACCCTCATTTTCAATAAAATGCAGTTGAAACCAATTACCCAAAATAGGCATTGGCTGCCCATAATAGAAGTTTGTTTTGATATAAAACTTCAGCCACTGGTCTATGATGATGATAAAAACAATAATAAATATGGCGTTACGATATTTCACCTGCTTTGGTTAATTATTTGAATGGACAAAGATACATTCTTGATACGTTAGTTTCTTAGCTGTATAATATGAAAAGGGCGAAGTATATACTCCGCCCACAACAATTTAACATATTCCAACCTATTACAAATTACCGCGTATAGTAATGACGAAGTTGCGCCCCGGTGCGCTGATACCCGATGCGAACTGTCTGTAATGGCTATCCATAATGTTTTCAAGTGCTATTTGTATACCCATATATTGGTTTATCTGATAACCTGTACGTACGTTTAGTGTGTACCATGCAGGCATACCATTGGGGGTAGCATACACTAAGTTATCTTCGCCCGAAGGGCTATAATCTTTCAGGCGTTTCCATGCGTTGTACAATGCAAACACCTCTCCGCTAAAGCGTTTTTGCCTGTACATAATACTTGTTTTGCCGAATGTTGGCGGTATATGGTCGAGTGGTACTTCGATACCTGCGCTATTGATATACCTGCCATACGTATGGGATACAGAACTATAGAGGCTTACATAACGGTTTAGCTTAGCGGTAATGACTGCATTAAAACCGTATAGGTATGCCTCTGCTTTGTTTTGGTTGGCCAACACTGCGGTTAGCTTACCGTCATACATCACACTGTCTTGTCCGTTGAGGGTAAATTTATCAGCAATAATGGCATTGCTGAACCAAGTGTAGAAACCGGTTACTTCCACTTTCACTTTGTCATTGGCGTAGGTAATGCCGAGGTCGGTATTATAGGTATACTCTGGCTGCAGATTAGGATTAGGTACAAACAGAGCTGTTCCTGCTGCAGATTCAAACACTTTTGCCATATCATCTACATTCGGCGAGCGGAACCCTGTAGATCCATTTACAGCAAAACGCCAGTATGTAGCTGGCATATACACTAAACCCAGATTGCCACTTAAAACGGTATTGTTTTGCTTAGCAGTGTTGAATGGGAATGGGTAGAAGGTAGTATCGTCAAAGCGGCTGTTGAGGGATACATAATTCAGCCTGATGCCGTCATTCAGTATCAGCTTGTCTTGCACAATCTTGTAGATGTGTTGCGCATACACCGCACCATAGTATATATTGCTGCCGCCGTTGGGGTAGCGTGTATCTATAGGTTTGCTTTGTTTGGTAACGATGTCTATACCAGTAGCTTTAGATTGTACGTCGTTGTACTGCCCGTCTGTACCGATGGTCAATTCATGCGTGCCTAATTTTTTGCGAACGTCAACGAAGTAGCCAATCACATTTACATCTTCAAAACGCTGCTGCAACTCATTACTGCCGCGTGTGCGCTGATGCCTGCTTTCTTGTATATATTGGTAGTTTACGCCCGCCCTTACCTCATCTGCAAAGCCCAAGTTTTTAGCATCCAACTGGTAGGCAGCCATACTACGGCGTTGCGGACCATAGTACCACTCTGCAAAGCGTAGCTTGCCATTTCGTATATCCGTCAGCCTGTCGTAGCGGGGTATATCGCTGCTGTTACTTAGCTGCAGGTTCAGCGTGTGGTTTACTTTGCTGCTCTGCTGAAAGCGTATTTTTTGCAGTATGTCGTATTGCATATACCCGCTCTCTTTTTGTATGAAAGGATTGGGGTTTTTAACGATACTGTCTTTGTCATTGACGCGGGCAACATATTCATTGCGCAAACCGAAACCATTATAAAACGGATTCATATTCGAACCCATTCGCAAGTCGCCAAACTGGCTATATGTAACAGATGTAAGGAATGCCAGTTTGCGCAAGCCGATGTTGAAGTGAATATGTCCTGTGCCCTCATTGTTTGCAGAGCTATAGCGTGTCATGAAATTGGCATTGAACTTTGCCTGCCTGCTGCCCGATAGTTCTGCCTGTTTGGTAGTGAATACCATTACACCCCCTAATGCGTCGCTGCCATAGAGGGTAGATGCAGGACCGAACATAACCTCGGCGCGCTCCAGCATATTATTATCAACTGTGATGATATTTTGTAAATGTCCGCTACGGTATATGGCATTATTCATGCGTACACCGTCAACTACCATCAGTACACGGCTTGCCTCAAAACCACGTAATACAGGACTGCCACCACCTGATTGGCTGCGTTGTACAAATATATTGCCCGTTTGCTCCAGCAGAGTAGCCGTTGTTTGCGGCATAGCCCATTCCATTTCTTTAGATGATATGGTGAGTATCTGTTGTGCAATATTTTTTTTATTCTCTTTGAACTTTGAAGAGGAAAAAACCACTTCATTCAGCCCTATCGAATGAATGCTGTCTTGTTGTGCAATTGCATTGTGCCAGATTGCCACACAAGCCAATGCAATAACTATATGCTTATGCATGTTTATTGTTTTAATAATAGAAAATACCGCAAATACTACGGCAGATTATTTAGCATGAAGTAAAACACGCATCGGGTGGGCTGTAGGGTAGGGTGGCATAGCCTGAGAGTTGGTGTATGACGGGTAATGTGAATTGCAATGTTGTAGTGTAAGCAAACTGGCTGATAATACTAATTGGCGCAGGAATCACTGCATCGAAATGCCAAAGAGTTCTCACCGTTTGCTTATCATCATCATTACTGCCATCAAGCATCTTATATAATACTTTGAACAGCTTATTTTCAAACCTGTCGTAGTGTCCTATGAGGATGATATTTTCACCCTGTGTATATTGTTGTTTGATGTCAAACATTTCTTCGCCATAAGCTATCTCATCATCCTTGTGCCATATTACTGTTTTGCCATCGCGAAAAACAGTGGTAGGTATAGAGAGTGTATCGCGCATAGCGATGGACTGCCTGTGCAGACGCACATACCGATAGCTGACAACCCTTGCTGTTTGCCATAGTACAAACCCTGCCATATTACAGGCTATCAGCAGTATGAGTATTGCCGATAGTACGCGTGTGCTATGTGTTTTGCTGAACAAAAAAATGCCCTGTGTTAACAGGGCAAATAAAACAAACTTATTTGGTATTTTTTAGGGTGTTTTTACCTTTATTTCCTCAGCCTGCAATACTTCTTTTTCTTCGCCGAGGTTGTTGTGCAGGAATACTACCAACTCGCAGTTTTCAGGTTTCCATGCTGCATCTATCTTATAACTGAAATTGCCCTCAAACACCCTGCCTGCTTCTTTGGTAGAGATGGTTGATAGTATTTCAACACCACTTACAGGTGTTACCAGTTTGCGCAGTACGTGCTTGAAGTTGTAGAATGTGTCTATATTAGTTGGGTATTTCTGAGCATCTACCACATCATTTTCAATTATGGCAACACTAATGAATTGTTTACCAGTTATAGTTTTTGTATATGCTGTTTTTACACGTACGGTTCCCTCTCCTTTAGCGGCATCGTAGCTATTAGTAAGCTTTAGGTTAACTACACTTGTTGCCTTTATCCGTTCATCAATTGTGCCAGACCAAAAATCCCTGTCTATTTGTCTGGTGCCATTCAATTGCATACGGTCTATACCACCAACAGGTATAAATACTAATGCACCGCCATAGTGAGCATTGATAATATCAGTGACATGTTGATTCCTGAAATCATATTTGCTTAAATTCTTTATAGGCCCACCTGTTGGATTATTATTGGGATGCATCTCGATTTTTATGAGTCTATCGGGGTATTTTGCATCTATACCTTTTAATATTTCTCGTGCAGCAGGGCATCCGGTACAGCTTGCTCCCGTAAACTCTTCAATCAGTATTTTTTTAGGGGTAGCTTTTTCAATTGCTGCTGTGTACGCTGTGTCATTTGATGATACAACACTGCCGCTACCGTTAACAATTATATCCTTCTCTTTGCAAGATGCAAATAGAGCAATACCCAATAAACAAATGCTTAAACGCTTCATAGGGTCGGTTGATTTATATGAATGATTTTTTAGGGCGTTTTTACTTTTATTTCCTCAGCCTGCAATACTTCTTTTTCTTCGCCGAGGTTGTTGTGCAGGAATACTACCAACTCGCAGTTTTCAGGTTTCCATGCTGCATCTATCTTATAACTGAAATTACCCTCAAACACACGCCCAGCTTCTTTGGCAGGTATAGTAGCTAATATCTCGGCACCGTTGGCAGGCGTTACCAGTTTACGTAACACATGCTTGAAGGTGTAGAATGTATCAATACGTGTAGGATAGTCTTGTGCATCAACAATATTGTTTTCTACAATGGCAAGGCTTATATACTGTTTGCCGGTTATGGCTTTAGTATAAGATACACGTACACGTACACTACCCTCTGCAGTAGCCGCATTGTAACTATTGGTCAATTTCAGGTTGGCACTGCTTGCCAGTTTCAGGCGTTCGTCAATAAACCCTGGCCAGTCTGCTTTGTCAATAAGCCTAGAGCCTTTATATGGTATACGGTCTATACCAGCAATGGGTATGCCTGTAGTAAATGCACCACCGTAGAAGGTAGAAAGTATATCAGATACTGATTGATTCCTGAAATCATATTTACCCAAATCCTTCACTGGTCCGCCAAGTGGGTGCTCTTTCGGATGCAATTCCATTTTTACCAATCTGCCGGGATATTGTGCATCTATACCACTCAGTACATCTCTGGCAGCAGGACAGTTTGAGCATTTGGCACCCGTAAACTCTTCAATCAGTATTTTCTTAGGGGTAGTGGCTTCCGGTGAGCTTAATAAATAGGTTGTATCGCCTGTAGAGGACGGACCGCCAAAGTTGATGATCGGCCCTTTTTCTTTACATCCTTCACAAGAACTCAGCATCACAACGGCAGACGCAGCCACCCAAAAGATTGATTTTTTCATGAACACATTCAGTATTTTAAGCCTACTAATTTACGCAATCTCCCCGAATTAGGGCGTATAAAACACCAATTAGGTTAACTTTACACCACAAAAATGACAGAAAATGGAAGAAAGCAAGCGGCAGAAGCAGATAGGGCAGTTGGTAATGGAAGAAATGAGCGACATCTTCAGAAGAGAGGGTTTTAGCATGGTGCAGGGTGGTATGGTGTCTATATCGAAAGTGATGGTAACAGCCGATTTGCTGGAAGCAAGGATATACCTGTCGCTGTTTCAGATAAAAGATACGGACGCGCTGATGCAAAGTATAAAAGAAAAAACATCGGAGTTTCGTAAGCAGTTAGGCATGCGTGTGAAGAACCAGCTACGCCGCGTACCCGAATTGGTTTTTTATCTGGACGACACGCTGGACTATGTGTTTAAAATGGAAGAAATTTTTAAGCAGATAGAAGACGAACGCAAAGCCACCGGTAAACCCCAAAACGGAGACAGCGAATAGATGAACAGCGTATTGGTATGGCAGATAGCTATCAGGTATTTGCGTGGTAAGCGTAGTGCCAATGCTGTACCCATCCTGTCGCGCATCAGCATGGTAGCCATAGCTGTAGGCAGTTGTGCTATGATAATACTGCTATCTGTTTTCAATGGTTTTGAATTGCTGATAAACGACCTGTACAAAGCTTTCTATCCAGAAATAAAAATAACTGCTGCCAGAGGCAAGTTTTTTGAAGAAACACCTACCATTTACAATGCTGTAAAGACTACTAAGAGCATTGCAACTACTACGCATGTAATAGAAGATAATGTGCTCATCAACAGTGAGGACGGACAGTTTATTGCCACACTGAAAGGTATAGACCGGCAATACGATAAAGTAAATAACTACAAACAGTATGTAACAGAGGGTAGAGATACTGTTACAGCATCGCCCGAACCTACGGCAGTAATGGGCATACAGCTAATGGGGCAACTACGGCTCGATCCGGATAATGTGTTCAGCAATGTAATTTTGTATTATCCTGATGCTGCTGTTAATGCGGCCGTAAACCCCGAAAGTGCTTTCCGTTCGCAAAAGCTACGGGCAGATGGTGCGTTTCAGGCACAGGATGATTTTGACAGTAAGTATATATTGGCAGCATTGCCTGTTGTGCAACAACTGTTCAACGCCGAAAACAAGTATTCGTCTATAGAGTTGAAGCTGGATAAGAATGCTGATGCAGAAGATGTAAAACAAACGCTGCAAGCAAAGCTAGGCAATGCCTACAGGGTAGAAACACAGTTTGAGCAGAATAAAACCATGTATTTGGTGATGCGTTCTGAAAAATGGGCGATATACGGCATCTTATTACTGGTGCTGCTGATAGCATCATTCAACATGGTGGGTGCGCTATCGCTATTGGTTATGGAAAAGCAAAAAGACATGGCCATACTGAAAGCTATGGGCGCGCAGCACACTACTATTCGTAACATCTTTATGGCAGAAGGTGTGCTGTGGGCAATGCTGGGCGGTATGATTGGTTTAATAACAGGTTTGCTCATCTGCATCGGGCAGTTGAAGTTCAACTGGATTTCTTTACCCGGCTCTTACATCATAGACGCTTTCCCTGTACACATACAACTGATGGATGTACTGCTCATCATCGGCACTATCATTCTCATTGGTTTGATAGCATCCTGGTATCCTGCCGTACGCAGCACAAGAATAGAAGCTCCGAGCTTAAGGAGTAACTAGTTGGATGCTCACACTACATCTTTTCCGGCAATGCAATACCCAATAGCTTCATGGCATGGCGCATGGTTTGCGCAGTCATTACAATCAGCATCAGGCGCAGTTGTTTTTTCTCTTCGTTCTCGGCTTTGCTAATGCTGTGCTCGTCGTAGAAAGAGTTGAACTGTTGTGCCAATGCAAAGCAGTAATTACACAGCAGCGATGGATTGTATTCCGTAGCTGCATTTTCCAATATAGCAGGGTATTGCTCCAGTGATACAGCCAGTTTTTTCTCCGCAGTTGTTATGCCTTGTGTCAATGTAAATGATGCAAATGTGTTGCTATCAGGCAAGAGCGATAAACCCTCTTTGCGCAGTATAGAGCAGATACGCGCGTGTGCATATTGTATAAACGTAGCGGTAAACCCATGCAGGTCTATTGACTCTTTCGGGTCGAAAATCATTTTCTTCTTAGGGTCTACACGTAGCAGATAAAATTTCAATGCGCCCATACCAATGGTATAGTACAGTCTGTCTAATTCTTCCTGTGTAAAGCCCTCTGTTTTGCCTGCTTCTTCTGTTTGCTGGCGAGACATGCTAATCATCTCGTCCATCATATCATCGGCATCTACTACCGTACCCTCACGGCTTTTCATACGTCCGCTGGGTAGCTCTACCATGCCGTAAGACAAGTGGTAGATACCATCCGCGCAAGGTTCGCCCAGCTTTTGCAGTATCAGCTTCAGTACCTGCATGTGGTAGTTCTGCTCATCGGCTATTACATATATAGACTGGTGCAGCCCGTTGTGGTCATTATACTTCAGTTGTGCAGTGCCGAGGTCTTGCGTCATGTAAACAGATGTACCATCGCTACGCAACAGTAGTTTCTGGTCGAGCCCGTCAGCCGTCAGGTCTATCCACACACTGCCATCTTCTTTTTTAAATAGTACGCCTTTGCTCAAACCTTCTTCTACTAGACTTTTACCTAACAAATAGGTATTGCTCTCGTAGTACATCTTGTCAAAATCTACCCCAAGACGTTTATAGCTTTCGTTGAAGCCTTCATACACCCAACCATTCATGGTTTCCCAAAGGCTGTACACTTCCTTGTCGCCAGCTTCCCACTTGCGCAACATATCCTGCGCTTCTTTCATGATGGGTGCTTCTTTTTCGGCAGTAGCTTCTGCCATACCACCTTCTACCAGTTGTTTTATCTCTGCTTTGTAGATGTCGTTGAACTTCACATAATAATCGCCCACCAGATGGTCGCCCTTGATGCCTGTGCTTTGCGGTGTAGCTCCGTTGGCATAGCGCATCCATGCTATCATAGATTTGCAGATGTGTATGCCACGGTCGTTTATCAGGTTGGCTTTTATCACATCATAGCCATTGGCTTTCAGCACATCGGCCATAGCATAGCCAAGGAATATATTACGAAGGTGGCCAAAGTGCAGCGGTTTATTGGTATTGGGCGATGAGTATTCTACCATCACTTTTTTACCATTCTTTGGTTTTTCGCCAAAGGCAGTATTATTATATTCTTTGGTAAGGAAAGATGCCCAATAGCTATCCTGCACCGTAAGGTTGAGGAAACCGCTAACGATGGCATAAGAAGTAAATAAATCGCCATGATTAGCAACGAGGTAATCGCCCAACTGTTTTCCCAATTCGTCAGGCTTTTGTCGTAGCAGCTTTACAAACGGGAACAATACAACCGTATAATCGCCCGTAAACTCAGGTTTTGTCTGGTTGACGGTAATCATAGAAGCCTGCATATCGGCTTCCGGGAATAAGTTTTTGAGTGCCTTAAAGGCAATATCTTTTATTTGTGCTGCAATCGTCATTGGTAAATGCTAAAGAAATAAGGCTGCAAAGCTAAGATTTGGCAGGATTATTTACTGTAAAATCAATATTGATTAAAATAATTTAAATGTTAATTCATCTTTTACAAATGGTCAATCATAAATAAAAATTACTATCTTTGCCGTCCGAAAAAGTGTCGTTATATATAAAATTTTGATGCAAATGTCTCATTTAAGCGCTGAAAAAAAGGCAAACATTTTTAAAACATTTGGTGGAAGCGAAAAGAACACGGGTTCTATCGAGGCTCAGATAGCTACGCTGACAGAGCGTATCAACCATATTTCTAATCATCTGAAGACTAATAAAAAAGATTTCTCAAGCCAGCGTGGTTTGATGGTAATGGTAGGCCAGCGTAAGCGCCTGCTGCAATACATGAGCCGCACTAATCTTACAGGTTACCGTGCTTTGATTGAAAAGCTGGGTCTCCGTAAGTAATATCTCTTTAATGCTATTCCCAACCCGGTGGTTGGGAATAGTTTTTTATGTACACATCTAATTTTTCTTTATGATTCCAAAGCCCATTTCCGTGTCCTTTAAGTTGGACGACGGTCGTGAGATAAGCATAGAAACGGGCAAAATGGCCCGCCAGGCCGATGGTTCGGTAGTAGTACGCATGGGTAATGCCATGTTGTTGGCTACTGTAGTAGCTAACCCTGAACCCAAGCCCGGACAATCTTTCTTTCCCCTGACAGTAGACTATCAGGAAAAATTCGCATCTGCTGGCCGCATACCGGGTTCTTTCTTCAAACGCGAAGGACGCCTGAGCGATTATGAAATACTTATTTCTCGCCTGATAGACCGCGCATTGCGCCCCTTGTTCCCGGACGATTATCTGTGCGAAGTACAGGTACTGGTAACGCTTATATCCAGCGACCCGGAAGTAATGCCCGATTCATTGGCTTGTCTTGCAGCATCTGCAGCACTGGCAGTGTCTGATGTACCTATACAGGAAGTAATATCTGAAGTACGTGTTGCCCGTATCAATGGCCAGTACGTTATCAACCCATATCGCAGCCAGTTGGCAGAAGCCGATATGGACTTCATCATCGCCGCTACCGAAAAGAACATCATGATGGTAGAGGGTGAATCGAAAGAATGTCAGGAAGCAGACGTGGTGAAAGCCATCGAACTTGGACACGCTGCCATCCGTGCGCAAATAAAAGCACAAGAGCAACTACGCGACCTGAAAGGTGTAACAACAAAACGCGAATACACCAAGCCATATACAAACGAAGAACTGGCAAAGCATATTGCTACGCTGGTATCTGCCGATATACTGAAAGTAGCCAAGAGTGCATTGGGCAAGCATGAGCGCAGCGATGCGTTCAAAGCCATCCGCACGGCTTTTGATGCTACAGTAGTAGCCAACGAAGACGGTACATCTACCATCCCCGGTTTTGCTACACCTGTAAAAGCAGAAGACCTTGCATTGTTAGGCGGCATATTCCACGATCTGGAAAAAGAAATCATCCGCAATATGATGCTGGACGAGCGCATACGCCTCGATGGTCGTAAGTTGGATGAAGTACGTGTATTGACACTGGAAACGGATTTGCTCCCGTCACCACACGGATCTGCACTCTTTACCCGTGGCGAAACACAATCATTAACCACCGTAACATTAGGTACTAAGGAAGATGAACTGCTGATAGAAAGCGCGGCAACATCAGACTATACCAAATTCATACTGCACTACAACTTCCCACCGTTTTCTACCGGTGAAACAAAACCTATGCGTGGCCCCGGCCGTCGTGAAGTAGGACACGGTAATCTGGCAAAACGCTCGCTGGCACAAATGATGCCTACGGGCGAAGCATGGCCTTATACTACACGTGTAGTGTCAGACATTCTGGAGTCAAACGGTTCATCGTCTATGGCTACCGTATGTGCGGGCTCTATGGCATTGATGGATGCGGGTGTACCTATACCAAAACACGTAAGTGGTGTGGCTATGGGCCTTATATCGGGTACAAACAACAGGTTTGCAATACTGACGGATATATTGGGCGATGAAGACCATCTGGGTGATATGGACTTTAAAGTAACCGGTACGCGCGATGGTATCTGTGGCATACAGATGGATATTAAAGTGGATGGCCTGAGCATGGACATTATGATGCAGGCACTGGAGCAGGCACGTCGTGGACGTTTGCACATTCTGGATGCCATGTATGAATGTATCCCTGCTGCACGTGTAGAACTGAAACCACATGCACCACGCATCGAGCAAATCAACATCGACCGCGAGTTTATAGGTGCAGTGATAGGACCCGGTGGTAAAATCATTCAGGAAATACAGCGCGAAACAGGTACTACTATTTCTATAGAAGAAATAAACGACCGTGGCGAGGTGAAAATATTCTCTGCCAATAAAGAGGGTATTGACAAAGCGCTTAGTTGGATAAAAGGCATTGTAGCGATACCTGAAGTGGGCGAAACCTACGAGGGTGTGGTGAAAGGCATACAGACCTTTGGCGCGTTTGTAGAGTTTATGCCGGGCAAGCAAGGTTTGCTGCATATATCTGAAATAAGCTGGAGCCGCCTTGACAGCCTGGAAGGTGTGATGAAAGAAGGCGATAAGGTGAAAGTGAAACTGATAGGTACAGACCCTAAAACGGGCAAACTGCGCCTGAGCCGCAAAGCACTGATGCCTAAGCCTGAGGGGTATGTAGAACCTGAGAAACGCGAGCGTAGCGACCGTGGTGATAGGAATGACCGTGGTGGCGACCGTGGTCCGCGTCGTGATGACCGCCGTGGTGGTGGTGATCGCCGCAACGAAAACCGTGGCCCGCGTGAAGACCGCCCGCGCCGCGAACATAGCAACGGTGGCGAACAACCTGCACAGCCGCAACAAGAACCACAACAACCTGCTGCCGACGATGCAGACTTAGCACTCTAAGCACAACAGGTATAGTACATATTGAAAAGCCCACGCATTAGCGTGGGCTTTTGTTATTTTAGTATACAAGCGAGAACGTGTGAACGAAAGGATTTTCTGGGGTGGTTGCAAAGACCTACTTCACATAGTTGTTTTTGGTTTTACAGCAAGTCAGCTTAGCTATTACAATTCTTTATCGTGCATCTTCAATCCACTCGCTAAACGTTCAATAGCTTTTGCCATACGGCGTATTTTGGTTTCTTGTTTCGCCGCACTGTATATCCACTGTATGTAGTATTTCTTTTCGCTATCGCTTAGCCGGTTAAAGAAGCGTAGTGCTTTAGGTTCATCTTCAAGGCATAGTTGTAGTTCGCCGGGTATTTCTACAGCACTGTCATCTGCATACAGTACAATATGTACCGTATCGCCGGCTTCTTTGCCTATAGCTTTGCGTATATCTGTCTTAACAGGCAGAAACAGTTTGCCATCACCCATTGGCATCAGCTTGTATTGCTTTATGGCATAGCCATCTACTGTACCGCGAACCTGTACCCACCCGAATGGGACTTTTTTGTTTTGCAGTATCTCGGGTATTACTGCATAGGTCCACCCGCCTTTGCCGGGGTATTTTTCAAGCTTGTATTTTTTATCAACGAGTGGTTTCATCAATATGCTAATGTAGCCAATTAGGCTGTAAGGGTAGATGGGTGCAATAAAAAAAGCCCCGCGATAGCGAGGCTTTTGTATAGTTATAATGACTCTTTACTTTCTGCTAACCGATGCTCCGTCATACGCCCACCTGATGTAGGTAGCACCCCATGTAAAGCCACCACCAAATGCAGCGAGTACGATGTTATCGCCTTTTTTCAGTTGCTTTTCATAGTCCCACAAGCAGAGGGGTAGCGTACCGTTGGTAGTATTGCCGTAGCGCTCAATGTTTATCATTACCTTCTCTATAGGCAGCCCCATACGCTCGTAGGTAGCAGCTATAATGCGCAGATTTGCCTGATGCGGTACCAGCCATTGTATATCGTCTGCCACCAGTTTGTTGCGCTCCATTATCTGTGCGGCAACATCTGCCATGTTCTTCACCGCAAATTTAAATACCGTTTGCCCTTCCTGATACACAAAATGTTCTTTGTTCATTACTGTTTCAACAGTAGCAGGTTTTACAGAGCCACCAGCTTTCTGATGCAGGTGTGCACGCCCTGCACCATCACTACGAAGTACGCTATCTATCAGCCCGTATCCGTTGGTGTCAGGCTCCAGCAATACGGCACCGCCGCCATCACCAAATATGATGCAGGTAGTACGGTCTTCGTAGTTTAGTATCGAGCTCATTTTGTCAACACCTACTACTATCACTTTTTTGTATGTGCCGTTGGCTATAAACTGTGAGCCTGTGGTGAGTGCAAACAAAAAGCCGCTGCAGGCGGCATTTACATCATACCCGAAGGCATTCTTCAAACCAGCTTTATCGCATATCACATTCGCCGTTGCGGGAAACTGAAAGTCGGGGGTAGTGGTAGCGCATATCAGCAGTTCTATATCTTCCGGCTTCAACTCCGGGCGTTTTGCAAAAATTTCTTTTACAGCCTCTACTGCCATATCGCTGCTGCCTTTGCCTTCACCCTTCAGCATACGGCGTTCTTTGATGCCTGTACGTGTGGTTATCCATTCGTCGGTAGTATCAACTATCGTCTCCAGTTCTTTATTCGTCATAATGTAGTCGGGTACATACCCGCCTACCGCTGTAATAGCAGCCGTTATCTTCTGCATTAAAAAATCTTTATGAAGTGCAAAGTTAGGTTATTTAATTGCTCGATTGTACTATCGCTCAATGGCTCAGTTCGGATAAATTGCTTAGTATCAAACACATCATTCAGGCAGATTAAGCCACAGAGCCATTCCGCTTTTTGCGTATTAAGTACTCATTGCCCCGCAAGCGTTTATCACCTGCCCGCTCACGTAGCTGCTCATATCGCTGGCAAGGAACAGGGCCACGTTGGCTATCTCTTCGGGCTTGCCGAAGCGTGCCATAGGTATCTGCTGAAACCATTTTTCAGCCCCGCCGTCTTGCAGGTAGTGTGTCATGTCTGTTTCTATAAAGCCCGGTGCTATGGCATTGCAACGTATGTTGCGGCTGCCCAGCTCTTGCGCTATGCTTTTAGTAAACCCTATGATACCCGCTTTAGATGCCGCATAACTGCTCTGCCCGCCATTACCCTCTACACCCACTATGCTGCTCATATTGATGATGCTGCCCGTGCGTGCTTTCATCATGGGCTTTATTACCTGGCGGGTGAGGTTGTAAACAGATTTCAGGTTGGCTTGTATCACATCGTCCCACTGTTCGGGGGTGAGGCGTAGCAGCAGGTTGTCTTTAGAGATGCCCGCGTTGTTAACACATATATCTATCGTACCGAAATCTTTCAATACATCATTGCCCAATTGTTCGGCTGCTGCATAGTCGCCCGCATTGCTTTTATAAGCTTTGGCATTTACACCGTAGCTTTTCAGTTTTGCCTCTAATGCCTTCGCTTTCTCGTCGCTTGAAAGGTAGGTGAACGCCACATGTGCACCATGCTCGGCAAACTTAACAGCAATAGCCTCGCCAATGCCACGGCTGGCACCCGTTACGAGGGCTACTTTGTTTTCTAACAGTTTCATCAGAAAGTAGTGGATTTGTAAGGGCTAAAGTAATAAAATATAGTTGATTGAAAGAAAGCCACCCTGCATTTGTACATATATAGCCTGCAGGGAGATGTATCCCATACTAACTACTAATAATGAATTATTAATACATATTGAATAATAAAATAACTATGAGTACATTCGTTACAGGTTCATCATAACAAAAACAAACGGATGCCCGCCAATACAGAGGGGTTTAAAATAAACTGGCGTATCATTAACGCACTGCGTGGCATTGCCGCTTTGGGCGTAGTATTGAACCACTCCAGAGGCTGGCTCTTTACCAACGATGCTATATATGCTGCGCAAGTACATGACAAAGCCGACTGGGTATTGTGGGAACGGCTGATGATGTATTGTATGCAGATGACCAGCCTCGGGGCAGAGTTCGTCATCATGTTCTTTCTGCTATCGGGGTTTTCGATAGCGCATAGTGTGAAGCACAGTAACGGTGTGTGGGGTTTTCTTAAACGCAGGGCTATACGCCTGTACCCTACCTATATAGCCGGGCTGCTATGGGCATTCGTGGTTTTTAACTTAGCAAGGCTGTTTGTGCCGCAGGCTTTTTACGAATGGCTGGATGGAGAGGCTCCATTAATGGTGCATTATCGCTTGTTTACTGAGGCTGTTAATGTGTGGCAATCGCTGGTATATATATACTCACATCAGCGCCACTACCTGACACACCAATACTGGTCGCTGCCGCTGGAGGTTATATTTTATCTGCTTGCCCCGTGGCTGATAAAGTATTGGCGAGCATGGGTTGTATTATCGTTGGTGGGTGTAGTAATTGGAGTTCGCCTGACAGGCATTTATTTTCATGAGGAAGACCATTTCAGTTCGCTTCGGTTGTTTATATACGACTACAGTATTTTCTTTCTGATAGGTGTGCTGATGTACAATCATCGCGAGCGTTTGGTACAATTATTCCCTGTGGGTAAGTGGGTGTTTTATATCATCACCCTTGTAGCGTTTGTTGTGTTTGTATGGGTAAAGGGGCATATGTTTCATGAGGTGTCTAATAAGGTGACGGCTATCATATCTGTCATGTTTACAGCATGGCTTTTGTTTGGTGCTATGCGCCACGGGGTAGTAATAGGCTGGCTCGATAAAATAGGGCATTACAGCTATACACTCTACGTAACACATCTTGCCAGCATCTTCAGTATAAAAATCATCAGCTACCATATGGGTTGGGGTTTTTACCACATCAACAATCTCTTTGTATGGTTGGCTGGTGTAGCGGCATCTGTAGGCATTGCCTATCTGCTATACCTGATAGCCGAACGCCCCAGCATACACCGTCTGCAGAAAATGCGGACGGGGTGATGAGCAGGGTAGCACTATAGTGTAACGAGTTAATTGATTAAGAATCGATATGCTATGATGTAGTTCTGCTGAACCTGTATGCACCCTTGCCTGTGCGCAGGCCATCAATAGCATTTAGCTTAGCTACATATTTTTCGGCAGTTGCACCTTTCAGTTTTTTGCCGTTTATACGTATGGTATTGCCTTTCCATACCATGCGTATGTTGTTGGCATCTGTTACTACACCATCTGCCGCCATTTCATCAATAACCTGCCAATAACGGTCAGAGGTTGCTTGTTGTTTTTCTCTGGCTGCTTTGTATTGCAATGCTTTTCTATAGCCGCCATTCTCATCAACTAAATCTTTTACAGAAAGTTTATTGGCAGTAGAAGAAATACTGGCATTGGGCTGTCCGTTCTTTGCCAATATTGCCTTCATCTTTTCTGCATACTGTGTGTTATAAGGCTCGGGCAATGCTTTGTTATTGATCGTAAATACCCCATTGGAATACTTATATGAATAGCCTTTGCCAGGTTGCATGAAACCATCGCGCAAAGCATCTGCCAGTATGTAGTAGGTATTGCCTGCAGCATACATCTCGTTGCTGATGTTGGTTAAAGTAGCCGTATCGGGCTTGTTGCCTGCGTAGCTGCAAAGCGGCAGCATTAAAACAATGAGCAGGCTTTTGAAAATACGTGTTACAGGTATCATAGTTGTTGAGTGTTTGTGCAAATATAAGGAAAAGATGGTATGCTTGTAGGTTTTAAAATGTTAGTCTATATATTTGGTGTTATTATCCTTAAACTTAAAAACTTACAAAACCTTATGAAGTACATTGTTCTTGTATTGTTGTTATTATCTGTATCTGCCTCTTATTCTCAAACAGCAGACCAGTCTTTTAACCTTACAGCCTCTTACACACAAACCAACCCAAAACAATCAGCCATTTCTTTTGCATCTGTACCACCACCAGACAGGTATGGACGCAGAAGCAACGTTACTTTCCTGAACGTTACTGCACAGGTTTTAGGTGGCATAGGTGGTGCATTGGTTGGCTGGCAGTTAGGTACATATATAGGTGGTGGCGAGCCAAACTGGACATTGGCCGCAGTAGGTGGTGGACTGATAGCAGTAGCCATACCACTTGAAATAATTGATAAAAACAGGGGCAATGGCAGGGGTTACCGTGCGCAGGCAGAAAAGCCAACGGGGCAGTACAATATTTGCCTTGTAAGCAACAGGCAAGGTGTAGGCATAGCTGTTAATTTATAGCATTACCGCTTTAATTGTAGTATATGCGCCTGTACAATACCCTGTACAGGCGTTTGTCTATATAATGATTGCGCTTGGTGTAGTTGCCCCTGTCATCCATTGTATAAGTATAGGTATGTATGGCGGTGAGGGTATCGTTTACATAGTGTTTTTCCTCTACCGGCAAGTTGTGCGGGCCATATGTGTATGTAATATATAAGGGCGTTTCGTTAAAACCCGTACGCCACATGGCAGTCAATATACCGTTATCATCATACTGGCGTATCTGCTTATCAACTATGTTGGGTGCTATCTGCATTATGATGGTATCAGTACGCGTAGCAGCATCATAGCAGTTATGTACTATTAACGTATTGTTGCTATTTATATTATTATTCACTTTCCCCTCATCACAATACCTGTATGCATATACGGTGGGTACTTTACTATCGCGAAAGTAAGAGTACCTGTACGCTGTTTTACCATCTGCATATATATACCAGTCATCGGTGTCCTGCTGTCCGTAGCTATACCGTGTAGTATGGATGGTGTCGGCATGATGGTAGCGGGTAATGGTACTGTCAAGTTGTTTATAGGTGCTTTCATCCGCTTCGTTGCCCCTTGGCCATACCATCAGTGCTACCTGTACGATGGAGTCTGCAGTACCCCTTATAGTCTGGTTATGGTCAGTATAAGGCAAATGTGCGTTTGCCGCCAACGCCATAAGGAGGCAGCTATATACTAACAGGTAACGGTGCATCATGCTACGAATATATGGTAAGTTACAGATTTATAAAAACATTGCTTATTATACATTAATTGTTGTATTTTTGTACTAATAAAAAACATCTTTTACCTGAAAACTGTTACACATGAAAAAGAAGGATAACCACTGGTTTGCACATGACAAGAATGCTATGCATCAACCCGCGCTTATGTCGCTGAAAGCCGTATATGGTATGAAGGGCTACGGTATATGGTGGGCATTGATGGAAACGCTGCGCAGCACTGAAGGCTATCGCTATAACATCAAAGAAGAATTTGCCTACGTACACCTCTCCAAACTACTGGAAGAAATGACTGCCGAAGAGGTACGTGTTTTTATTGATGATTGCGTCCACCGCTTCAAACTGCTGAAACTGAAAAACGGGTACATCTATCACGAAGAAATGACCGGACAACTACGTGCTTTGGATAGAAAAAGAAAGGAATTAAGCGACAAGGGCAAAAAAGCTGCTGCTATAAAGAAAACAAAGGCATTGACAGACAATGAGTTATCAACCACTGGTGAACCACTGGTAAACCAAACCTTAACCAAGGAGAGGAAAGAAGAGGAGAGTATAGAAGATAACACAACAGTAAAGGAAAGTACACCTGCTGACACAACGAAGGGTTTTGTTGTTGATGGTGGTAATTTTAAATCTGTAAATACAGGTACACATAACACACAAGCCCTACACACCCAAGAAAAGCACTATACATTAGAACAACTCCTCGGGCGCAGCATGGCCGATATGGACTTCAATCTGGCGACAACGGGCGTAAAACGCATAACGGAAACACAACTATACGATTGGCTCGTTGCCTTCAACAAATGGCTGCGCTATACTGCCGAAACACATAAGACGGATACTGAATAGCGTAAACACTTCCGCAGCTGGCTGAGCTACCACGATACCGCTACCGAAAATCCGAAAACCTACAACCCCGCTGCCGATACCAAACCACTGCGTGGCAGGCGTGTACTGCCCTCTCCACCACCACTAACACCCATAGATGAAGCCCTGCGCCTGCAACGCGAGGAAAACGAACGTGCCCTGCGCCGCTTGCGTAGTACTGGATAAATTCACGATTATATTAGCGTTGCTTTCTCCTGCCGGAGCTTTAATATTATTTCCG
>CALESY010000140.1 GCA_937919945.1 uncultured Chitinophagaceae bacterium
TAATTGACGTATTTGGAAGAAACTTGCAAACAATAGATAAAGCTAATTTGCAAAGTGAACAGATTTCTATATCTACTTCAAACCTTCCGGCGGGCAATTATTACGTTGTATTAATAGCTAATGGATTAGCAACAACAAAGCCATTTACAGTTGTTGGAGAGTAATAAATTTCAAGAATGTCAGATATAAGAGGCGCAATTTGCGCCTCTTATTTTTTATGCTTTACGCTGCCTTGAGATATTGTGAACAACACTTCTGTATTTAAAATCTTTTCTTCGGATACCGTCATTATATTTCTGTCTAGAATTACGATATCTGCATCTTTTCCTACTTCTAAGCTGCCTTTATTTGTTTCCGTAAATACACTCTGTGCTGCCCATATAGTCATACCCTTCAGCGCTTCAAATCTTGTAAGCGAATTCTCTTTCATAAATCCATCTTTCGGGTTACCATCTTTATCTTTTCTAGCAACGGCCGTATAGAATGTTGCCAAGGGATTAATACTTTCTACCGGAAAGTCTGTTCCAAGAGCTATTGTACCAGAAGCGTTTAATAACTGCTTATAAGAATATGCCATCCTTAGTCGCTCATTTCCAAGCCTGGAAACCGCCCAAGGCATATCAGATATGGCATGTGTAGGTTGTACAGAAGGTATTATAGAATAATCACTAAAATACATGTAATCATTGTAATTTACAACCTGTGTATGCTCTATACGCCATCTCTTTGCATTCTTTTTAGCCAGTTTTTTACTATAAAGCCTTAGAATAGCACGATTAGCGCTATCCCCTATAGCATGTGTACATAGCTGCAAATCATTGGCTTTAGCAATGTCTGCAATTCTATTCATTTCACCCTTGTTCGCTAACATTAAACCACGATGATCAGGCATATCATTATATGGAGATAACAAACAAGCACCTCTGGAGCCTAATGCTCCATCTGCATACATTTTGATGCCAGTTATTGCTAACTGACCTTGATAGTATTTCCCTCTGTATGCATATGCATAAAGTGTTGCACTGTCTTGCGATAACAAGAGAATATTTCCTATGCTCAACTTTCCTTCCTTATATAACTTTATGAGCGCAGTAATAACATCTTTTTTAACACCACAATCTACAACCGAAGTAAGCCCCATTGAGTAACATTCTTGTTCCGCCTTTTGAAAATACTGTAGCGCCTTTTCTTCAGGTAAATTGCCAAGAATTTTTTCTACTGGTTCGGTAGCGTTATCAATCAATATGCCTGTTAACTTATCATTCTTCTTTTCTATTATTCCTCCGTTTATTTGTGTCTTCAATTCTATTCCTCCCAGTTCCAACGCTTTACTATTGCATAAGACTGCGTGCCCGTCTATTCTTTTTAGTACTACAGGCTTATCCGGGAATACGGAATCTAACATCCTATTATCCGGAAACTGTTTTACATCCCAATCGTTTTGATCCCACCCACGCCCGTAAACCCAACCTAATGTGTTAGTCTTTTCGTATTCTATCAATCTGTTTATTACGTCATTATATGACTTTGTTCCTGTTAAATCGCACTTGTATTGCTCTAATGCATACCCACTGAAGTGACAATGTGCATCAATGAATCCAGGATACAAATACCCGCTTGTTCTAAGAATATTATCACAAGAGTATTTACCTAGCATATATGCACTATCACCTACAGCCATTATTTTGCCACCTTCTACTACTAGTGTATTGTCATTTGCAACGCTATCTATGCCATTATATATTCCGCTACTTATAACTATCATATCTACTGTCTGTTTTTTATCGCAGCCAATTATAATCAACCACACGATGACAAGTATTACTATATTCTTTTGCATTTCCCCTAAATTAAAAGTTCCACGTGAAACCCGCAAGTATCAGCAGCAGTTTCACGTGGAACTATTTTTATAAATAATTGTAAATGAATTAGTTGTGAAATATTCTGTAGTTAACTCCTATTGTTTTATTTACTAAAGTATTAGCGCGGTATGTCCAAGAGGCATCACTGTAAGCAGATCCAAAGCCGCCTGTTCCCATCAGTATAGATATATTTGCTACTACATCTAGCTTTGTCGAAACACTGTATTTCATTGTATTACTAAACCCTATAGAGATATCGTAAAATGAGTATCTGTAGCGGTTATCAGTTATTGTTCTGTTATCTCTCAGGTCTAAGAGCCTACTGTCTTCTGTATATAATGTTCTGGAAGGGCTGATTTGTATGCCTATATAGTTTTTAAACCGTTTTAAGAGAGAACATTTTTGTTGCAAGGCAGGGCATGTAATGTCATATTGAGCAACCAAATTCAATGCTAAACGATTCATTTGGACTTTTCGAGACAGCTCTTGAATAGATGGAGGAGCAAAACTCGACTCAAAATATACTCTGTGATTATCATTAGGAGTATGATTGAAAGCAGTGTAATTATGCTCAAAACCTAATTCAAAAGCTAATTTCTTCTTTGTTTCATAACGGAAAGAGAGCTGGTTTACCCAACTGTAATCTTTTCGCTCCTGCATATCATAAACCTGATAGTTTATACCTGCACCAGTGCGAATACCAGCCTGTAATCCTTGTGCAGAAAGGCTTTTGGTCATTGTCAATAGTGCCATTCCTAAAATAATCTTCTTCATATAGGAGTTGTTTTATACTAAGTTAATTGATTTTATATTCTTATAAGACAAATCAACACGTCATTTGGTTTGATGGTTGTACATTTGCGCTCTATGTTTCGTGAATATGATGTAATAGTGGTTGGCGCTGGTCATGCAGGCTGTGAGGCTGCCGCCGCTGCTGCCAATATGGGCTCTAAAGTGCTGCTGATAACCATGAATATGCAGACGATTGCCCAAATGAGCTGCAACCCTGCCATGGGCGGCATTGCCAAGGGGCAGATCGTGCGTGAAATAGATGCATTGGGTGGATACAGTGGCATTGTAAGTGATAAGAGTATGATACAGTTTCGCATGCTCAACAAGTCGAAAGGGCCTGGTATGTGGAGCCCACGTACCCAAAACGACCGCATGCTCTTTGCACAAACATGGAGAGATATGCTCGAAGCCACTCCTAATGTGGACTTTTGGCAAGATATGGTAAAAGAAATTATTGTTTCACGTGAAACTGTTTGTGGAGTAATAACAGGAATGGGACAGGAAATACGAGCAAAAGCGGTAGTTCTTACAAACGGTACTTTTTTGAATGGCATAATACATATAGGTGAAAAACAGTTTGGCGGAGGTAGGATAGGCGAAAAAGGAGCTACTGGTATTACAGAGCAGCTAGTATCGCATGGTTTTGAAACAGACAGGCTTAAAACAGGCACACCGCCACGAATAGATGGCCGCAGCCTGGACTATACAAAAATGGAAGTGCAGGATGGGGATGAGGAAATCGTTGGGTTCTCTTACCTGCCAATAGAAAGAATAAAACCTGAACAACAACGTGGCTGTTGGGTAACCTATACCAGCCCCGAAGTACATGATATATTAAAAACGGGGTTTGAGAAATCGCCTATGTTTCAGGGTAGGATACAGGGTACAGGGCCGCGTTACTGTCCCAGTATTGAAGATAAAGTAACCCGCTTTGCAGAAAGAGAGCGCCATCAACTGTTTGTAGAACCTGAGGGCTGGAATACAGTAGAAATATATGTAAACGGTTTCAGCACTTCGCTGCCTGAAGAAGTCCAATATAAGGCATTGCAAATGGTACCGGGTTTTGAGAACTGTAAGTTCTTCAGACCTGGCTATGCTATAGAGTACGATTATTTTCCACCCACACAACTGAAATTCACCCTAGAAACCAAACTGATAAAGAACCTCTTCTTTGCCGGACAGATTAACGGGACAACAGGCTATGAAGAAGCTGCATGCCAGGGATTGATGGCCGGAATTAATGCTCATAGAAACGTACATGGACAAGAGCCAGTAGTGTTGCAACGTAGTGATGCGTATATAGGCGTACTGATAGACGACTTGATAAATAAAGGTACTGATGAGCCCTACCGTATGTTTACCAGCAGAGCAGAATTTCGTACACTATTGAGGCAAGACAATGCAGACCTGCGACTAACTGAATTGGGGCATGGTATTGGTTTAGCATCAGACGAAAGGTTAGCATTGGTGAATGAGAAAAAAGCCAAAGTTGAAAGAATAAAAAATACATTGGCAGACTATCCTGTAGAACCGATAGAGGCAAACACTTATCTGGAATCTATACAAAGTGCCCCGTTGACAGAACGGAGCCGGGCACTTAAAATATTATTGCGCCCGGGTGTTGGGTTGAAAGATATGCAGTCCGCTTTGCCATTACTAAAAGAGGCTTTAAATGAAAGTGATACATTGGCATTGGAGCAGGCAGAAATACAGATTAAATACGATGTGTATATAGAAAAAGAAAAAGAGCTTGTGAAGAAAATGGCTACTCTGGAAGATTTGATAATACCAGAGGCATTTAATTACGACAAGCTATCAGCCCTTTCTACCGAAGCGAGACAAAAGTTGAAAAAAATAAAACCCAATACCCTCGGTCAAGCAAGCCGCATTAGCGGTGTCAATCCCAGCGATGTGCAGATATTGATGGTGTATATGGGGAGATAATTAAAAAGCCAAAATTCATATTTTTTGAATTTTGGCTTTTTAATTTTGAATTTGAAATGTCTGCAAAAGATTCCATCTACCGTTATTGCAACTACCAGCCACGCAGCCATCAGGAAGCGCGTAATAAGCTCTACGAACTGGGTTGCAAAACAACCGAAGTAGAAGAATTGATTGCTGAACTTATAGAAAAAGGCTTGCTGAATGAAGAAGTATACGCCAGAGCAATAGCCCGGGGAAAGTTTCGCATGAAACAATGGGGCAGGCTAAAGATTGTGCAACAACTGAAACTGCAAAAAGTATCGGATTATAATATTAAAAAAGCTTTGACCGAAATAAATGGCGATGCTTACTATGAAACCTTACAAAAACTGGCTGCAAAAAAATGGACGGAGCTAAAGTCTGAAAAACAGCCACCCATACGCAAAAACAAAACATTCCGCTACCTTGCACAAAAAGGATATGAAAGCAGTTTGATAAATGATGTGTTGAAAGAATTGAGCGGAGTATAGTGAACCGTGATTAGGTTGACAATTAATTATCTGAGATAGTATAAATCAGAGTAATCATTATTTAATCCTTGAAATTTGAGTTTCTAGTTTCATTATTCCTTATTTTTACATAGATGCCTAAAATGGTACAACAAGTAACAGATGGCGTAAGTGTTTCAGTTGAAACGTTTTACCAACCTACTCAGTCCAATCCGCTGAATAGTGAATACTTGTTTGCTTATCGTATTACAATCGAAAATTTAAGTGCCATACCTGTACAGCTTATGAGTCGCCACTGGTATATAGTTGACAGCAATGGTAGCAACCGAGAAGTAGAAGGCGAGGGCGTTGTGGGAGAACAACCCATCATAGAGCCTGGCGAAAGTTATCAGTACGTATCTGCCTGCAATTTGCGTAGCGAAATTGGCAAGATGTACGGTACCTACAACATGATAAACCAATACAATAAAAAAAGTTTCACGGTAAACATCCCCGAATTTCAGCTTGTAGTACCGTTTAAGATGAATTAGTGTTTGCTATTTAAACACCGCGTTCTTTGCTGTCCACCACGGGTGTATTTCGTATGCTAATCTGCCTGCAGCTATGGCAGGGTCTGACTGTAATAGTTTTTCCACTTCTTCTTGTGTTTCACAATCGAAGATGAAAATACCGCGCCAATTACCATTATCTCCAAACGGACCTGCAACCAGTATTTTGCCTTCTTTAGCCAAGCGATCTATATTGGCAAGGTGCCCAGCTTGTATTTTGTTGATGACTACGGTGTCAGTTATTTCGTGCCTGCGTTCGCCTTTGGTAAGCATAACAAAGTAATATTGCTTCATCGTATACTCACCATCTGTAAAGGTTTTTTCTTTTTTGTTTTGAGCAAATGAAGGATGAAAAACGCAGAGTGCTATCAACAAAAGAATACAATACTTCATATAAATAAATTGATACGAGGAATTAACTTATTAATGACGTTAATATAAGATATATTTTCCGTACCTTTGCGGCGCGAAATGGAAACCCTTCCTTATTTCTAAGATATGGAAGGGTTGTTCATTAAATGACAAACAGATTATGAATATTCGTAACATAGCAATTATTGCACACGTTGACCACGGCAAAACTACACTGGTTGACAAAATCCTGCACACGACCAAAGTATTTCGCGACAATCAGGAAACAGGCGAACTGATAATGGACAGTAACGACTTGGAGCGTGAGCGTGGTATCACCATCCTTAGCAAAAACATTTCGGTAAACTATAAAGGCGTTAAGATTAACGTTATTGACACGCCGGGCCACAGCGACTTTGGTGGTGAGGTAGAGCGTGTATTAAAAATGGCAGATGGCGTACTACTACTGGTAGATGCGTTTGAAGGCCCTATGCCACAAACCCGCTTTGTATTGCAAAAGGCATTGCAACTGAACCTGAAACCGATAGTTGTTATCAATAAAGTTGACAAACCTAACTGCCGACCGGATGAAGTGCATGATGCAGTATTTGAATTATTCTTCCAGCTGGACGCAACAGAAGAGCAACTGAACTTTACAACTATATATGGTTCGTCAAAGCAAGGCTGGTTCAATACTTCATTGACAAAGACAGAAGATATAACACCATTGCTGGATACCATACTAGAAAAAGTACCAGAGCCGAAAGTATCTGAAGGTACTGTACAAATGCAGATTACATCGCTAGACTATTCTTCATTCCTTGGCCGTATAGCTGTAGGTAAGATTACACGTGGAACACTGAAAGAAAACCAGCCCATACAGCTTTGTAAAATAGATGGCAGCTTTACCAAAGGCCGCATCAAAGAACTGTACACTTTTGAAGGCATGGGCAAGAAAAAAGTACAGGAAGTATCTGCAGGTGATATTTGCGCTATCGTAGGTATTGAGGGCTTCCAGATTGGTGAAACAATTGCCGATTTTGAAAATCCAGAAGCGCTTGAAGTAATAGCTATCGACGAGCCGACGATGAACATGCAGTTCAGCATCAACAATTCGCCTTTCTTTGGCCGTGAGGGTAAATTCGTTACCAGCCGCAACATCCGCGACAGGCTGTATAAAGAATTGGAGAAAAACCTGGCATTACGTGTTCAGGATACAGATGATGCGGATAAATTTTTGGTGTACGGCCGTGGTATACTCCACTTGTCTGTACTGATAGAAACCATGCGTCGTGAAGGGTTTGAATTGACGGTAGGTCAGCCGCAGGTTATTACTAAAGAAATAGATGGCAGGAAATGCGAACCGTATGAAATACTGGTAGTAGACGTCCCGGGAGAATTCAGCGGTAAAGTAATTGACTTGGTAACACAGCGTAAAGGTGAAATGCTGGTGATGGAAAGCAAGGGCGAAATGCAACACCTTGAGTTTGACATCCCGTCTCGCGGACTGATAGGTTTGCGCTCAAATATGCTGACAGCTACAGCAGGTGAGGCTGTTATGGCGCACCGTTTCAGCGAATATAAGCCTTGGAAAGGGCCAATCCCCGGCCGTAGCAATGGCGTATTATTATCTAAAAACAGCGCGACAACTACAGCCTATTCAATGGACAAACTGCAAGACAGGGGTTCATTCTTTATAGATGCCGGCGAAGAAGTATATTCCGGTCAGATAATAGGCGAACATATTAAACCGGGAGATCTGATAGTGAATGCAACTGAACCTAAGAAGCTGACCAACATGCGTGCCAGTGGTACGGATGATGCTAATAGGATTGCTCCTAAAGTACAAATGAGTCTTGAAGAATGTATGGAATACATTCAGCAAGATGAGTGTATAGAAATAACACCGCAAAGCATCCGCTTGCGCAAAATAATGCTCGATGAAAACGACCGCATCCGCTATCAGAAAATGCTGAAAGCAGAAGCGTAACCCACCCCTAAATCCCCTAAAGGGGACTTAGAATTAGAATATTACATAGCCCTCAACTGAGGGCTATGTTTTTTTAATATCATACAACTTGATATGCCCATAGGAAAACACATAACAGTCGCCTTTAGGAGATTTAGGGGTTTATGGGCGGAATGTGTAATTTTGATTTATGACTACAGAGCAAAAACTACGCGAGATACTTTCGCAACGCATCATGATAATAGACGGGGCAATGGGTAGTATGATACAGACCTACAAATTGCAGGAAGAAGACTATCGGGGTGAAAAGTTTAAAAACTGGCATAAAGATGTGAAAGGCAATAATGATATGCTTGTTATTACACAGCCTCACATCATCAAAGAAATACATCGTAAATACTTGGATGCAGGTGCGGATATTATTGAAACAAATACATTCAGTGCACAGGCGGTAGCATTAGCAGACTACGATATGCAAGCATATGCATACGAAATAAGCTATGAAGCAGCAAAAGTAGCTAAGCAAGCAGTAGCGGAATATATAGCAGACAATCCCGGTGCTGAAAAATTCGTGGCAGGTGCAGTAGGCCCCATGAACAAAACACTATCGTTATCGCCAGATGTAAACGACCCCGGCTACCGTGCTGTAACATTTGATGAAGTAGCGGATGCTTACTATGAACATATAAAAGGCATGGTAGATGGTGGTGCAGATTTATTGTTGATAGAAACTATTTTCGATACGCTAAATGCTAAAGCGGCTATTTACGCAACGGAAAAATTCTTCCGCGATACCAATAATCGCTTGCCAGTAATGATTTCAGGTACTATCACAGATGCATCGGGCCGCACCCTTAGCGGGCAAACACTTGAAGCATTCTACATTTCTGTTTCACATGCCAATCCAATCAGCATAGGGCTAAACTGTGCATTGGGTGCAGAGCAGATGCGCCCCTATGTAGAAGAGCTGAGTGAAATAGCAAGCTGCCATGTAAGTTGCTACCCCAATGCAGGTTTACCAAATGCAATGGGTGAATATGATGAGTCGCCTGCTATTACAGCATCTATCGTCTCAGAATTTGCCAATCGTGGTTGGATAAATATTGTAGGCGGCTGCTGCGGCACTACGCCTGCACATATAAAAGCTATAGCCGATGCTATGAAAAACTTTAGCCCACGCAAGTTGCCAGAAGTAGTGATGGCGTAAAGATTAAAATTTAACACACCTAAAGCCGCAAATTTTGCGGCTTTTCTTATTTTACATATAATATAACCATTTTACTATGCGACAATTGTATGTATTTATTGCTCTTTTCTTTTCTTTTAATTCTTTATTTGCTGCAGATGCAAAACTATCAGGCAAAATCACAAACCCTTTAGCAGATGAGGTTGTAGTAAGCTACTATACTAATTATATAGACTACGACCAAAAGACCCTTACAGCCAAGTTATCTGCAGATGGAAGCTTCACACTAAATATTCCGGTTCCATATCAGTTTACACAGATAAATATTCAAAATGGCGACCAAGCAACGGAAACAATTATTCAGCCTGGCGATGATTTAAAATTCACATTGGACGGAAACAATTTTGATAGTACACTGGTATATACCGGCAAGGGCGCGGAAATTGGCAATATGATGGCAGCACATATGCTTAGCAAAAGTTTCATGATGATGTTTACTGGTAAAGCACAACCGCTCTTCGCAAAAAATGAAGACGAGTTTATAAAAGAATTAGATAAAATATTGAAAGAAGAATTGGATTTTATAGAACCATACAAAACCAAGGTGCCTAAAAAATTTATTGAATATTGGAAAGCACACTATCAGTATAGTATTTACTCTATGATGATACAATATACCTACATGCATAAAATGATGCTGGCAGGAAGCACGAGTGTTACCATGAAGCAGGAAGATTATTCTATTGTAAATAAAATACCACTTGCATTTAACGATGAATATCTATGTATTGCAACATATGCGGGTTATGCTGAAGAGATTCTTGGAAGTAAATATGATGCGCAAACGAAACAAGACACTACTATACCATTTGAAAAAGCGTCTGAAATAAAAGCAGTGCACATAAAAAATGAAGCCAAAAAATTAATGCCTCCCCAAACACTTCAATTTTTTTATGCGAAAAACCTGAATACAGGTATTAAATACAAGCCATTAGTACAAGTAGAAAAAGAATATGCTGAATTCAAATCATTATACAAACAATCACCTTACGATGAGATATTAAATAACCTGATGGTTATTAAACGGAAAAAGGCTAAAGATGCACCGGTAATTGATTTCGATTTCACAACACTGGATGGCAACAAGATGAAAGTATCAGACCTGAAAGGTAAAGTTGTGTATATTGATTTTTGGGCAAGTTGGTGTGGTCCGTGTATAAGAGAGCTGCCTGCTACTAAAAAAGTAAAAGAGCACTTTAAAGATAAAGATGTTGTATTCCTGAATATATCTATTGATGATGATTTAGAAGCGTGGAAGAAAGCAATAGAAAAGCATAAAATCACCGGCATACATACTTGTGAACCTGGTGGTTGGAAATCTCGAATTGCCGCAATGTATGGTATTAGCAGCGTACCTACTTACTTCTTAGTAGACAAGAATGGTAAGTTTGCATTAGACGTTACTCCGCGCCCTAGTGAAACAGACAAACTGATTAGTGAAATAGAGGCTTTATTGAAATAATCGTTTTTAACAACAGTACAACAAATTTCATATCTATATAACCGCCACATAACATTGCGGTAATATCTTATTTGTCTTTTTGCATAACCAAATGCCCTGTATGGGGCTTATAGATGGCAAAAAGAGAAGTGGATATTGTGGTCTTGTCAGACATACATCTTGGTACTTACGGATGTCATGCCAAAGAACTGCTGCAATATCTGAAAAGCATTAAACCTAAAGCCGTAGTACTGAACGGCGATATCATCGACATCTGGCAATTCAGCAAACGATACTGGCCTACAACACACATGATGGTGGTAAAACACTTAGTAGGCCTCATAGCAAAAGAAGTACCTGTTTACTACATACCCGGCAACCACGATGAAATGCTTCGCCGTTTCAAAGACTTTCAACTCGGCTCACTCAAGATTACCAATAAATTATCACTGAAAATTGACGGTTCGAACGTATGGATATTTCATGGCGACGTGTTTGATGTGGTGATGCAGCATAGCAAATGGTTGGCAAAGCTGGGTGCTATCGGGTATGATACACTCATCCTCATCAACAGGTTTGTGAATTTCATTTCCGAAAAATTGGGAAGTGGTAAAGTATCACTCTCAAAAAAAATAAAGAACGGCGTAAAAGGCGCGGTAAAATTCATCAATAAGTTTGAAGCCACAGTTTGTGAAATAGCAGCAGAGAATAAATACAAGTACGTCATCTGCGGGCATATACACCAACCCGAAATCAGGACAGTAGTTACTGAAAATGGTGCTGTTATATACATGAACTCAGGTGACTGGATTGAAAACCTGACTGCACTTGAATACAACGATGGTAAATGGGGCATCTATAAGTATATGGACGATGCCGTAGCACAGGCAATAGATATCAACAAAAAGAAGCAACCGAAAGAAACTCCGAAACAACTGATGGCAACACTGATGCAGGAACTCAATATGAAAACAAACCTGCCCGATAGCCAAACCGATAACAGCGAAGCCGCATAAACATGAAAATACTATTTGCCATACAAGGCACAGGCAACGGACACCTTAGCAGGGCAAGGGATATATATCCTGAACTGGCTAAATACGGAGAGGTAGATGTATTGATAAGCGGCATACAGGCAGATGTACAAGTGCCGTTTCCTGTTAAGTACAAGATGTATGGCATGAGTTTCATCTTTGGCAAAAAAGGCGGGGTGGACATTATTGAAACCGCCAAAAAATTGAAGTTGTTTAAGCTGATCAACGACATCCGCACTTTCCCTATAGAAGAATATGATTTGGTCGTAAACGATTTTGAACCTATTAGTGCATGGGCTTGTAAACTGAAGCGTAAACCATGTATAGGCCTGAGTCACCAAAGTGCGGTATTGCATAAGTATGCTCCACAACCTGAAAAAAGTGATTGGAAAGGTGAACTGGTATTGAAACATTATGCACCTGTTACCGATTATTATGGCTTTCACTTTCGTGCATACGATAAAAATATTTTTACCCCAGTTATCCGCCAAGAGATACGAGCACTGACACCAACCAACGATGGGCATTATACCGTGTACCTACCGTCTTATGATGATGATACGTTGGTAAAACACCTTTCATATTTTGAAGAAGTGCAGTGGCAGGTATTTTCCAAACACAACAAAGAGCCATTCAGTTTTAAGAATCTACATATACAACCTATAGAAAACAATGCCTTTATCAGAAGCATGGCAAGCAGTACAGGCGTACTATGCGGCGCGGGTTTTGAAGGCCCGGCCGAAGCCATGTATCTTGGCAAAAAATTGATGGTAGTACCTATGCAAGAGCAGTATGAACAACACTGCAATGCTGCCGGTGCTGCCACACTGGGTGTACCCGTCATCAAACAACTGAGTCGTAAATACTACGAGCATATCAAATGGTGGTTGGTAGCAGGTGAAGCCATTAAAGTAGATTTCCCCGACAGGACAGCAGAAATTATAGAGCGATTAATAAGAGAACATGCACCCGCGAAAACTGAAAGCTTACAAAAAGCGATACCTGCTATTCATTAACAGGCTGTATGATATTGGTCTTATTGCCAACAGGATTATTATCGCTATTTGCCTTTGAAGACTGGTTTGCGCTTTTCAAGAAAAGCATTGACGCCTTCTTTAAAATCTTCAGTACTACCCGCCTCTATCTGCAATTCTTTTTCACGGTCAAGCTGTTGTACCAATGTATTATTCCATGTTTCGTTCAGCAAACGTTTAGTAAGCCCCAAACCTTTGGTAGGCATTTGTGCCAGTGTGTTGGCTATTTGTTTGGTTTCCTGTTCAAAGCTCTCATCGGCAAAACTTTTATAAATCATGCCCATTGCTACTGCTTCGTCAGCACTCACTTTATCACCCAGCATGGTTAATGCCAATGCGCGCTGCATACCTACTAAACGAGGCAGTATGTACGTACCGGCACTATCCGGTATCAGTGCTATTTTGCTGAAAGCTTGTATGAAAGCTGCACTCTTTGATGCCAATACGATATCGCCTGCCAATGCAATGTTAGCTCCTGCTCCGGCAGCAACACCATTAACAGCAACTACAATTGGTTTTTCTATTTTGCGCATACGGAGTATGATTGGGTTGTAGTGCTCACGTACAATCTTCTCAAGTTCCGGTCCTTGCGGATCAATCGCTTCTGCAAGGTCTTGGCCAGCACAAAAAGCCTTGCCAACACCTGTAACATAAATGCACCTGATAGCTTCATCATCTTCGCAATCATCCAACGCTGCCTGATATGCTAATGCCATCTCTCGGTTGAAGCTATTGAATTTATCAGGACGGTTGAGGGTGATGTAACCCACACGGTTTTCTTTTGTAAGCAATACTATCTGGCTCATAAAACAAAATTACAGACTATTAAGCAACTATGCTCGTGCAGATTTAAACAATCGTTGTTTGAAATAAGTACCGATACCGATGATGCTGGTAATATTCAGTGGAAACTCCAGCAATACATGGAGGAAGCTCAGGAATATCAACCATTGTAAGCCCATAGCATAATCGGTAATGTATAAACCGATACTTACCAGCCATAGCAAAATAACTGCGGCAAACCGTAGCTTCGGTACATTGTGCCACTGAATTATTTTTGTTTTTGAAAACCAGTTGAGATAGTGATATGTGTAGGCAAATGCAATGAAACGCATTAACAAAATGCCATCGCTTGAATGGAAAATAATATTATCCCACGCTGCTTGGTCTTTTTGTTTTGAAAAATCTTGTATGTGCATCAGCCAATTCATGTTCAATATCTTAAAAGGTGCGTAAGCATTTACACTATAGTCTGTTGGCGGGTAGAATGCTTTATCAGGAAATACTACATACAGCAGTATTGGGCAAAGTACCATAGCTACTACAGATGGTATGCCAAAACGGCTTTGGCTTTTTAATGCACCATACAGCATGAATAGAGCAGTGAAAAAATATACGTGTATCAACGTAGGCAAAAAAACGGTAAATAATATTTTGTAGTTATGTGCTACTTGCGATGACAGTATCAAAATAACAATACCCCCAATTCTGTAAAAGGGGTTTTTAACAGTAACGAATATGATAGAGCCCAACAGAGCTATGTATGCAAGGTTGGCATCAAAACCTTCAGGAAAATCTATTTCTAAAAAGCGGTCGTAAAATTTGAGTGTTATGAGCAAACCAATAATTATCAATATAATAGCATCGTAACGTTCTTTGGTATAATACTTCTTATCGTGCAGCCATGATATTTCGGTCAGATAGTGCAGCGGACCTAGTATAGCGTATGAAAATAAAAACAACTCAAATGGTAACACCATTGCCACACAGCACGATATTAGCATCAGCCCTATGTTTACAATATCTATTTTTTCAGTGGATGTAAGTTGCATTTTGACGTAGAAATAATTACAACTAAAAATAATAAAATTAGATACACAGGAAGTTATAATTTTAATACCTGATTATGTTGGTAAAAGTATTCGGAAGCGCGGTATATGGTGTAGAGGCTATCACCATCACTATAGAAGTAGATATAGTAGGCGGCGGACAAACAGGTTACTTCATCGTAGGCCTGCCAGACAATGCTGTGAAAGAAAGTACCGAGCGTGTACTATCTGCTATTAAAAATACCGGGTACGAACGTCCGCGTAATAAGGTAGTTGTAAATATGGCTCCCGCCGATATTCGCAAAGCAGGTTCTGCGTACGATTTGCCGATAGCTATAGGTATGCTTGCCGCATCAGGACAACTACCTTCTGCTGAGTTGGATAAATATATTATTATGGGTGAGTTATCGCTCGATGGTTCTGTACAACCCATAAAAGGGGCGTTACCCATAGCCATACAGGCTCGTGCTGAAAAATATAAAGGGCTGATACTGCCTAAAGCCAATGAGCGAGAGGCAGGCATGGTAAATAACTTGGAAGTATATGGCGTTAACCACATCAGCGAAGTAATAGGTTTCTTTACAGGGGATAAAGTTTTAGAACCGGTTACCATTAACACGCGCGATGAATTTTTCCAATCACAATACGAATTTGATATAGACTTTAACGATGTTAAGGGGCAGGAAAATGTAAAACGCGCTTTGGAAATCGCTGCAGCAGGCGGACACAATGCAATATTAATAGGGCCACCAGGTGCAGGTAAAACTATGCTTGCCAAACGGTTGCCAACCATACTGCCACCACTGACACTACACGAGGCGCTGGAAACTACTAAAATACACTCTGTTGCAGGCAAGCTGCCTGGTAATACTTCGCTCATTTCCCGACGTCCGTTTCGTTCACCACATCATACTATCAGCGATGTAGCATTGGTTGGCGGTGGCGGCAATCCGCAACCCGGTGAAATTTCGCTAGCGCATAATGGAGTTTTGTTTCTTGACGAGCTTCCCGAATTCAAACGTACCGTATTGGAAGTGATGCGCCAGCCAATGGAAGAAAGAAGGGTTTCTATATCGCGTGCAAAAGTCAGCATAGACTTCCCTGCCAGCTTTATGCTTATAGCATCAATGAATCCCTGTCCTTGTGGTTACTTCAACCATCCCGAAAAAGAATGTACCTGCAATCCTATGATGGTACAGCGGTATCTGAATAAAATATCAGGACCATTGCTGGATAGGATAGACCTGCACGTTGAGGTGACGCCTGTTTCTTTCAACGAACTGTCATCACAAAAAACATCAGAAACCAGCGATACGGTACGAGAACGTGTTTTGAAAGCACGCGAAATACAAGCAAAACGTTTTGACGGGCAGGCGGGAGTATATGCTAATGCACAAATGAGCAGTAAGCAACTGAAAGAAATTTGCCATGTAAACCAAGTAGGACAAACATTACTAAAGACTGCTATGGATAGGCTGAACCTATCTGCACGGGCCTACGACCGCATACTGAAAGTAGCAAGAACCATTGCCGACCTTGCCGAAAGTGAAGAAATAAAACCAGAACATCTGGCAGAAGCCATACAGTACCGAAGTCTTGACAGAGAGGGTTGGGCAGGATAATTTTCCTTCATTGAAAAGTATCTGCAGGAAAACAATCTTTCTAATATCCTTATATTGAAAATTTTGTACGTTTGATATACACTGTATATGCTACAGCTATATGTATAATTAATCAATGTAAAATTTCCTATAATGAAAAATATCCCATTATTACTATTATTTGTTTTCATACAAATTGGTCTATTCTCTTCTTGCAAAAAGGATGAGGATTTGACCGTAAACTCAAAGGATGAGCTTGAACAGAAATTGAAATCAGAAGTTGACAACAATAATCTTGTTTCAATTTCATACTGTGTTGTCAAAAATGACAAAATAGTTTATTCTGGAGCAATGGGTATGGCGGATAAAAACAATAAAGTACAGGCAACAGACAATACCAGATATTTAGTAGCATCTGTTTCTAAAACAACTACTGCTGTTGCTGTAATGAAATTAGTTGAACAGAATTTGATAGGCTTGGATGACGATATTAATAAATACCTACCCTTTTCAGTTCGTAATCCAAGTTTTCCGGATGATAAAATAACCCTAAGAATGTTGTTGAGTCACAGATCTAGTATTTCTGATGAATTCCAGGAAACTTTGACTTTAGATTGCTATGGAACTGACTGCCCTATGAGCTTAGACGAATATTTCAAGGCAGTTTTCTTAAGTACAGGGCAGTATTTTTCAGCAAAGAATTTTTCCAACAGCAAACCAGGGTCTGCTGAAGACTATAGTAATTTAGGCTCTGCGCTTATTGGTTACTTAGTGGAGAGAGTTACACAAACACCCTTCGATGTATATTGCAAAAACAATATATTTATTCCGTTAGGAATGAATAAAACAGAATGGAAACTAGCAAATACCCCTCTTTCTGAATTGGCAATACCTTATTCCGATGAAATTAAAAGTGCTAACCCACACTACACATTCCCTGATTATCCTAACGGTGGTCTTAGGACTACTGTATTAGATCTATCTCAGTTTTTAAGGATGGTCATGCTTAATGGAAGTATCAATGGAACTAAAATATTATCTGAGTCAACTATGACGACCATGAAGACTTTACAGTTTGGAAGTGCAGAATTTTGTTTGTCTTTTTATTATGATACAGTAAAAGGGAAAAAGGTTTTGGGACATAGTGGCGGAGAAAAAGGTGTTACCGCCGAAATGTTTTATGATACAAATACGAATGTAGGCGTTATTGTTTTCAGGAATGAGGAAGATGCTGAGTTGGAGGATACCGTTTCGCTTCTATTCAATTACGGAGAAAAACAGTAATAATAGCCCGCAGATATACGCAGATTAAACGGA
>CALESY010000141.1 GCA_937919945.1 uncultured Chitinophagaceae bacterium
AATTGTGTTGGTGCATGACACTGACCATTAACACCACATTCCTTCAATGAAATAAGTTGCGAGGTTTTTGCGCTGGTATATTGGTAGGTAAAATAATATGCCCGTACAATCGTTGAGCCGTAATAACTCTTGATGGCTTTTATACGTTTAGTATTGCCAACAATTTTGTGGTCAAACTGATACTGTATAGTAGTATCTAACCTGTCTTCATATTCTAACTTGACGGACGCGTATGGGAGTAGGCTTGCGTTAGTATTCCCTGTATAATTAATCTCAAGCGGATAATAATTACCATTATTATTATCCCTGAAATAGGAAATGGTATAATAGTTACCTTTCGTATCGCTTACTTTATCCAGCAACCAGAATACGGTTTTGTTCGCTGCCACATTCACTCGCGTATCGTCGGTACTTCCATATTCCATGATAAGTCCGGCATTTGTCCAAACCTTAAAACGATTGGGTATATTGCCCGTACTATATGAAATGATCTCTGAAAAAGCATTTTGCTCGGTACGGTATTCAACACCATCACCGCCGTAAACTGCGTTAGTATCTACAATAATTAGGCGTTCACCATTCAATGCAAATCTGTCAGTAGGTGTAAAGGATATACCTTTTATCTGTTTATCCTGCGCTATAGTTTGTGCCGCCCTAGTAATAACTGATAACCCCTGCAAAGACCATCCAAGACCTAATAGTCCGTTTCCTGATTGAGAATTATAGCTCAGAGATATTGGGGGTTGAAATCCATTTGTGCCAGGGCAGATTTCCAACGCCACAGAATACGATGCTGCACCTCCATCTGTTACTGTAAAACTTCCTGCGGTATAGCCTGAAGTATCACCAGGCACAGGTATTTGAGCTTGAGCTTCAACTCTAACAACTATCAATAAGATAAACAGTGATAGTAATTGTTTATTCATACTTTGAGGATATTCTTAAATTTACTATTAAGTATGTTCAAAATCTTCAATCAGTTAATCTTTTAACATCTAGCTTACAGCAAGTTTTTGAAATAATTGCTTTTAGTTAATAATGTGTATGGTGAGTAATACAGAACGAATTTGTATTGATAAATTGTTCTTACATTTAATGAAGTATTCTATGAATGCAAGTCATCTGCCTGCACGATGAAGCCTTTTTCAAGTTGGTTGAAGAGGTGATAGAGCGGTTAAGTCCTGCTCAAAAAACGGTGCAGCAAAAATGGGTGGATGGTGATGCAGCGATGCAGTTGCTCAACATCAAATCCAAGACGACTTTGCAGCAATTACGCGATGAAGGAAAAATCAGGTTCTCGCAAACTTCGCCCCGCGTTATATTATATGACCGCCAGTCCATTGATGAATATATTGAACGCCACGCAAAAAACACGTTTTAGCCGATGGAAGACCAGCAATACATCAAGGGCTTTAATCAGGGCTATCTTTTAAAGCAGCATAAGACGGAGTTATACCAGACGATGACCAATGGCATTGTCGGCGATAGCCCCTACAAGGAAGGATTTTTAGATGGCGGCAAACAATTTGAACTGGAGCGCGCGCAGCAACAGATAAAAGAGCGGATGCAAAAAAACAGAAGTAAAGAGCGCGACAAATAGCATCAGCTAAACCACACCCTTATAAATACCGAGATTAAAACCATGATATATGCTCAAAACAATGCTGCGCCTTATTATCTACGCTTTGATAGCGTATGCTTTGCGCTCCGTATTTGAAATCATCCTGCCGCTGCCCACAGAAAGCATGATGGATGGCATACTGAATTTGAAGAAATCCGGTGATGCAGCGCTTTTCAAATTGCTGCGCTATGGTGTATGGATAATTTTTATCGCGCTCGCCGTAAAATACACCAAGCCGCTGTTCAGTTTTATGCTGCCGATAACGACAAGGCTGTCGCCCACAAAACCGTTCCGGCGGTTTCAGGGGGTGTTTGCTGAACTGCTGTTATTTGTTGCTGTGTATTATATCAGCGGATTGCTGATTGCGGTTTATCCCGCTTACTCCACATATAAAGATGCACTCAAGAAAGAATGGGATGAGGATATAGAGATGTATAACAGCATTAAACACAATATTGACAGTACAAAAAAATCCAACAGGCTTTTTGCTGAAAGCCTGATAAGAGGTATAGGAAATATTTATCATGTTGGCGCGGATATATGGCCGCTTGTACCATCAAAAGATGCTGACCAGTATTCTATTCAAGATGTGATTGATAACCCCGAAAAATATAAATACGCTTTTGGTAATGAAGGGGGCTGGTACAAATCGGACATCAGATTGAGCACAAAGTATCAGGAATATTTTAAACAAGAAATGGAATGCATTAAAGCGGAAAGGGTTTTTGACTCCATATATAATGAAGTCATGTACAACCCAGTTGCACATGAGAGTTGGGATAACGACAAGAAGAATGAAGTCTGGGAAAAATATAAATCCCCATCAAAGTTGCTGATGAGCGAGTTTAAATCCTATCGCTGGATAGCATTGAGAATTGCACTGGCTGTAAGCATTGCTGCATTCTTCTCCAACAAACAATCGCTTGGCAAACTGCATGAAAAATTGCTGCGGTTTTTAGAGCAGTTGAAGTTTGGCTTTGGCGGCTCTGCCAGGTTTGCGGGGCTGCTGGAAGAATGGTGCGTGCTGTTTAAAAATCAAAAGAACGGCTTGTTTATGGGTCGTTCGCTCTATAATCCATTCTTAAATATCGGACTGGAAGATGACAGGCATATGCTGACCATTGCGGGTTCAAGGGCGGGCAAGGGTGCGACGGTAATAATCCCCAATCTGCTGCTTTGGGAAGGCTCAGCATTGGTGATTGACCCCAAAGGAACAAACGCCGCCGTAACCGCCAAACGGCGCAAAGCGATGGGGCATAATGTCTATTTGATTGACCCGTTCAAGGTTATCAACCACAGGGACACCGCTTCGTTTAATCCCCTCGAAATGCTGGATATAAATTCCCCCACCATCAGGGAGCAAATCAACATCATCGCCGAAGCCTTGGTTGTACCAGACCCCAACCAGAAAGAAAAGCATTGGGATGATGGCGCAAAGACCGTGATTGCAGGATTGATAGCCCAGCTTGTGAGCAGCGGCGCAATAGCAAAGCCTACCCTGCCGATGCTGCGGGATTTGATTTCCGCGATGCCCGATGCACAAACGGATTTATGGGCGGCGATGTCCATCAACAACAAAGCGGGCAGATTGGCAAAAGATGCCGCGCACAGAATTATCAACGGTATCGGCAATAGTGAGATTTCAGGGATATTATCCAATGCCGATAAACATACAGAGTGGCTCTCCAGCCCTGCGATGGAAAAAACACTTTCAAGTTCCAGCTTTAAGTTTTCGGACTTAAAAGAAAAACCAACGACGATTTATCTGATTATCCCGCCGCAATATTTAGAAACGCATAACCGTTTTTTGCGCTTGTTCATTAATCTGGCTATTAGCCAGATGTCCATCGGCGGTAAATCAAAAGTTCCGGTGCTGCTGCTGATGGATGAGTTTTTGGCATTGGGCAAGATGGAAGAAGTAGAAAAAGCCTTTGGCCTGATGGCGGGGTATAACCTCATCCTCTGGCCGTTTGTGCAGGATTTGGGAAGGCTGAAAAACCTCTATGGTTCGGGGGTCAATACGTTTATTGCCAATAGCAGAGCGATACAGGTCTTTGGCGTGGCGGATGAAGAAACAAAAACATTCGTGAGTAATTATGTGGGCGAGCGGTATTTAGCTGAAACCATTCGCGGGTCAAGAAGAACCGAAGTGGTCAAGCTGCGTGATACATCGGAAGTCGCAAAAGACATTGAGCGGGATTCAAACAGGCAATACATTCTGCGCGCGGGCAAAGCCCCATTAGTGATTGAGCGGGTTAAATATTTTGACTCTGTACCGATACGATGGCTTGCACCCTTTGAATCGCTGGGCGCAAAGCGGCTGGGTATTTTTCATGGGCTGTATGATACCGACCCTGATTATAAGTAGGAGAAGGGAGATAAGAGAAAAAATAGAGAAGAGAAAAAGCAGGGGCGAATTTATCTGCCCCTGCTGATATTTTTATTGAACTGCTGTTTGATTTGTTGTTTGTTTTCTTCCTGCTGTTGTTTGTCAGCATTGGCTTTCATGGCGTTGAGCGCATTCTCTCTGCCGCCTTGCTCACCGAAATGAAAATGCTCAATCTTATGTTTTGCTGCATTCACCTGCGCCTGAATTTGCTTTTGCCGCTCGGCGTTGTCATTGGCTTTGGCGGATTTTTGCATGTTGCGGTCGCCTGTATATTGCTTGCCCATGAACTGCCCGTTTACACGCTCTTCGATTTTCGCTTTCGCGGCGGCAAGCTCTTGCTTGTATGTCTGGTCAACATGGTTGAACCCATCTTTATCTCAAGCCATATTTGAATGTATTAAAGGTGATGCGCTGTTATCAGCTATTCAAATATAAGGATTTTTTAGCCCGCTTAACACTCTCTCCCAGGCTCTTTATCGGGATTATCCGAGCGTCCCTGTTTGTGCTTTAAGGTGAGTATGCTCACTTGGAACTGCATTTG
>CALESY010000142.1 GCA_937919945.1 uncultured Chitinophagaceae bacterium
AAACGGCATCTTTACAATATGTACAATAGGATAGGTATTTACAACCTTGTTTTCTTTATACTGATAGTTGCGGAAATTTTGTTCTTACTATATTTCGGTAATATAAACGCTCAATTACCCAATGCAATATTATATAGCAGCACCTCTTTTTTAATAGGAATTTTGTTATTGATTAAGTTCTATAACAAGTCAGTATCTGCAATACAAACAACAGGCAAAAAATCGCATATTTTATTTTGGGCAATACCCTTAACTGTCTTTCTGGCCTATTCTATTATGCATCAGCAAGACATCATAGAAAGATACCCTGTTGGCTTTATGCAATCAGACATTATTCCTACTATTAAGGTAATGGTCAAGCGTTTTATTCAAAACGAATATGTTTACACACCTTTTTATGATTTTGGATACAAGCTCAACCCTACGTATCTGCCTATGTTGTGGTTTCCTTTTTCAATAGCCGAATTAACTAAAATCGATTATCGTTGGATTCCACTACTTATTTGGCTGGTTAGTATTATAGTATTGCAAATCCGTTCGTCTTCTAGAAACACAATACATCCGATACTCACGCTATCGCTTATCATAACATTATTTATTTTCTTATCATATAACGAAGCTACCTTCTTTGGATATACAGTAGAAATAATGATCGTCGCCTACTATATGTTATTAGTAGCGAGTATTAATACCCGATCTGTACTTTTTATATCAATAAGCATCGTACTGTGTTTGTTATCCCGATTTTCATTATTGCTTTGGTTGCCTTTATGGTGTGCAGTTATGTTTATTGCAGGCAACAAAAAAATGATGTTACAAATAGTTGCAATCGTCACAACACTAATAGTTGCAATGTATATCATACCGTTTATGACAAAAGATTGGCACATATTCACTAACGCGATGGACACATATACAAATGCTGCTGTAGGTGAGTGGGAACATATTGATAAATATACCGGCAAACCCATGCATCTATATAAAGGTGTTGGTTTTGCTCATTTATTTAATGAAAACATACAAAATTGGGACACCCTTGATAAGGTTAAACGTCTGCAAAAAATCCACTTTATTCTTTGTTTAGCAGTTACCTTAGCTATGGGCATATGGTATTGGTTCAACTGGAATAAAATAGAGATGCGCATCTTCCTGATGGCATCTTTCAAAATATACCTTACTATATTCCTAGCCTTTATACAAGTACCATATATCTATCTGATGGTAGTTGCAAATTTTGTATCTATCGCTATATTTTCTGAACAGTTACGTTACAAGATGATAAATACTGCCTCATAAAAAGAGCCCCACAATAGTAGGGCTCTTGATGCTATTTAGTAACTAAATATCTTAATTCTTTACTGGTAGCAAACCGTAGTTTTTCCCAAACTCCATCATTTGTTGATAGAAGCTTTCAGGGTATTCTACTTTTACGTCTGTTATCTTATCTCCATCCATTACAGGCACTAATCTTGGTTGTACAAAACCTTTGTATGGCTTGATACCCAATTTAGCAAACCTATCCAATACTTCTTTATGCAATTGTCTATCAACTTTTACACCGTATGTTTCTACCAAATTCTTCCCGGCATTATAATCACCTTCAGATTTGATGCGTTGTATCTCTCTCAACAATTCACCAAACAGCGTGCGTAATTTATCATAGTCATTAATCTTCACGTATGTTTTACCATCTTTTTTAACCAACTCCACCACATTATCCTTCTTACCTTTTTCATACGCCCAACGTGCGTTCAGTGCACGGTTGCGCATATGAGCTTCTTCCAGTTGGTCTCCCAATTTCAAACGGGTGAGTTGCGTCATGAGGCCATTCATCATATAGTTATCATACTCTGCCATGCCTACTTCTTTGCTTTCTGCCACGCCTATCTCAATCAGTTTTTTGTCGAGCGCATAGTATAATCCTACCAAGTCTGCTCGTGCTTCTTCCAAACAAGAAGCGTAGTTTTTCAAAGTCTTATCAGTTGTTTCTACACCTTCGTTAATTTGCCCGGATGCATGGCCTATACATTCGTGCATATCCGTATGCAGGTCGGCAGCTAATGCACCATATTTACGGGCACGTGCTTTTACCACATCGTCTATCGCAAACTCATCCAGCATACCACTCTTAGCACCTGCCGTATTGTAAGCATATATAACATTACTGAGTGATACTGATTTTGAACCATGACTCTTCCTTATCCAATCTGCATTTGGCAGGTTGATACCTATAGGCGTACTTGGTGCTGCATCACCACTTTCTACTATCACTGTAATGGCTTTGGCAGTTATACCTTTTACCTCTTTCTTTTTATGTTCAGGCATCAAAGGCGAATTGTCTTCAAACCATTGTGCCTGATCTGCAATAGCTTTAATGCGCTTGGTAGCTTCCATGTCTTTCATAGACAAAGTGCTTTCGAAGCTGCCTTTTTTGCCTATGGCATCCATATACACTTCTATAAAACCATTCACAACATCTATACGCGATGCAGTATCGTGTACCCATGCTATACTGTAGTCATCAAATGTTTTCAGGTCGCCTGTCTTGTAATATTGTACCAATAGTTCTAATGCTTTTTTCTGTTCAGCATTTTCTGCTACAGTTATAGCCTTTCCCAACCAACCCACAATTTTACTGATGGCTGCATCATACATACCACCAACTTTCCACGTCTTTTCTACTACTTGGCCGTTCTCCTTCATCACTTTACTATTCAATCCCCACGACGGTGCATTACCCTTAGTATCAAACTTGGCATAGTATGCTTCTACCTCTTTTTGGGTAACACCTTCGTAAAAATTATTGGAAGAGTTAACGACATTATCCACCCCCGGACGCAAGTCAACCAACTTAGGCTCTATCTTAGGGTCATAGATAATCGGTGTGATGCGTGCGATAAAAGCATTTGTGCTTTCACCAGATTCTTTGGGTAGTTGTGTAGTATCACTCGCTTTTATTAATGATGTAAGATAATCTGCACTACATTCAGGAAAGAATTTTTCATTACCATAGTGATGGTGATTACCATTGCTGAACCAAAAACGTCCGCAATACACTTCAAACTTCTTCCAGTCTTCACTATTCTTATCGCCGTTATATGTACCATACACTGTTTCCAGTGTCTTGCGTATCAATATACCGTGTTTACTCTTTTGGTCGTAGATGATGTCTCTGCCGCACAATGCAGCCTCATACAGATAATAGGCTAATTGCTTTTGTTGCAGGCTCAGTTCGTCCCAACCGGGTATCTGGTAGCGCAGCAGTTGCAAATCTGCAAACGCCTCTGCTTCTACTTTAAAATTAGTATCATACCCTGTTATAGCTTTAGTACTGTCTGTACTACTACCTGCATTACCACCACCGCAAGATGACAACATGATTTGCGAACCCATAAACACCATTACGGGAATTACCCATTTTTTCATTGTTCAGATGTTTTAAATTATAAGCATTAAAAATACCCTTTTTTCAGTCAATCGTTAAAACTTAGATTTGCAACGCATGAAATACATTTACATCATCGTACTTACATACCTGCTTACAACTGCCTGCTCTTCTAAAAATACTCATACTCAAAAACAGCCTTTAAGAGCTATTGAAGCAGGACAAGTTGTTGTTGCTGACACCATGGATATTGCCGAAGACAAACTGAACGGACATTTTTTTGCTGTCACAGTTTTTACGAATGATAGCAGCATCAACGGCTCCTATGATGTGGAAACGATATGGGGTTTCAACAGTGCATATACTACAATACGTATGCCATATGGTGGCGAACATTACAGGCCGTTGATACAAAAAACAGACTCTCCCTATACCTGTATTATTGGGTTTCGTTATGATGATGATACAATATTCCGCCCGTATTATGAGGTGCAAGGAGGAAGGGAACAAATAAAAACTCGCTATACACATTCCTATACATTGCAATAACTCACCTGTTACCTTTCTGCGTAAACTTCAGGTGAGTCTGTGTAAATCCGTTGTTCATATAAAAGGCATGGGCATCTTCGCGCCAATTGCTTGATGTTACTTCAAACACATCATACACTGTAGGGTTGATGGATGCCTGCACGGCTGCTATCAATAGCTTACCTACACCATTGCCTCGGTACGCCTCATCAATATACATTTCTTGTATTTCGTAGGCTGTGCCTGTATGATGCAATAGTTGCTGGCTGTGGCAACTGATAAAGCCCGATGGTATACCATCTACATCAGCCACTAAGTATATAATGCTGTCATCTTCAATATTACGCTCATAACAGTTTGCAAATCGCTCTCTGTCATGCTCTTTTTGCGATAGCTTACAAAGCATATCATATACAACATTTGCGTCCTCAATAGTTGCTTTGCGAATGGTTACTTCGTACATGCCATATCATTTAGTGTACACGATATTCATTAAATAGTATAAACGGAATGTTGCGTGATATTTAAGTTTGTATGACGAATTGCTAATATAATTGACTGATGAAATCTGGTGAATATATAAAACATCTAAAGCCCCGCTATAGCGGGGCTTTCTTATCAGTATTAGTTACTAATCTT
>CALESY010000143.1 GCA_937919945.1 uncultured Chitinophagaceae bacterium
AACCACCGGTAGTAAGTGTGCCGCTTGTAGGTGTGTAAGTGCCCAATATATTCACAGTGCCGCTTGTGATGGTAGCACCTGTACTGTTATTTAATGTAAGATTGCTGATGTTAAGTGTGCCTGCTGCAATGCTTTGTGCAGATGAACCGATAAGTGTAAGTGTACCACCTGTACCATTGAAAGTACCACTGTTGCTGATGTTGCCTGATACTTGCAGTGTGCCGCCGGAAATAGTAAGCGTACCGCCTGCATTCACTGTCAGGTTTTTACAGTTTTGTGTACCTGTAGTTATTACAGGGTAGAAGGAATAGCCAGGAGCTATTATTACATCGCTGGTGTTTGTAGGTACAGCACCATCGATCCAGTTGGTTGTAGTAGCCCAGTTGGTAGTACTTGCACCGCCTGTCCATACTTTGTCAAATGTACCTTGCTTGAAGAAAGCAGAATTGTCGGTATCGGTATAGTAGCCAATATATACATTATTGCCACTGCTTATCATAGTAGGCGATATATCATAGCCATTATCGTGACGAACGGTAGTAAGTGATACAGGTGTACCCCATGCACTGCCCGTTGTATTGGTAGCCCTAGCATAACGTAGCAGGTGGAAATTGTAAGACCATGCAATAGCGGGATTTCCATTGACAGTAGTGAGCGAAGGAGATACCATTTTATTATTACCCTCTACCAAAACCGAACTACCCCAAGTATTACCGCTGACATCTGTAGCACGTACATACCTCAGTTCACTTGAAAAATAAAGCATGCCTGAGTAATCTCCATAAGCAATGGCAGGGTTGCCACTTATAACTGCCAGTGATGGATGGTACTCATCTAGTGAAATTGTCGTAATTACAACAGACGAATTGAAAGAACTGCCCGTAGCATCTGCTGCACGGCAGAAATATACAGTACCACCTTCGGCATATGTAACAGCCGGGTTGCCATTTACAATGGCAAAATCTATTTCACTATTGTTACTTACAAAGTCTATAGTTACGGGCGTACCCCAACTGGTGCCGTTTGCATTGTTGGCGCGTATATATTTAATATCAGTACCTTCTGCATATACAATAGCAGGATTACCGCTTACTACCAACAGTTTAGAAACTCTGCCTGCATTAGTACCCGTAGCAATGGCTACGGGTGTACCCCATGCGCTGCCTGTAGCATTAGTAGCACGTACATAATACAGGTCTTCGTTGGTAACATCGTAATACGTTATGGCAGGGTTGCCGTTTACTTGCGCAAGGCTTGGGTTTTGTCCCACATTGTTGGTTGATGCAACAGTTACTTCACTACCCCAACTGCCACCTGTAGCATCGGTAGCACGTACATAGAGCAGGTCTCCGAAGCCTTTTCCATAATATGCCATGGCAGGGTTGCCACCAATATATGCCATAGTGGTTTGCGCATTGCCACCTATACCTCCGTCTATAGATACTACTGTGTTCCATGCACTACCATCGGCATTGCTGGCGCGTATGTATTGCGCATTGTTATTGTTATTAAAACCCTCGAACGTGGCGATGGCAGGATTACCATTAACAATTGTAAGTGTTATAGGTTCTAATGTTGTATTAACATTGTTCATACCCGGAGTGACAGCAGTGCCCCATGTAGTACCGTTTACATCTGTAGCACGCCTGTATCTGATAACAAGGCTACCATTACGATATGCCATAGCCGGATTGCCATTTACCACTGCAAGGCTAATGTCATATTCATTAGAAGCGGTCTCTAACGATACTGCACTGCCCCATGTGGTGCCGCTTGCATCGGTAGCACGTATATACAGCAATGTGTTTGTACCACTTACATTGCCTACATAGCCTACTGCGGGGTTGCCATTTACTATTGCCAGGCTGAACTGGCCTACAGTAGCAATACCGCTATTCAGCGTTACCGCACTGCCCCATGTAGTGCCGCTTGCATCCGTAGCACGAATGTATTTTACAGCATTGTTTGCATTGTCTCGGCATACAATGGCAGGGTTGCCATTTACAATATCCATATGCGCCCTTCCACCAATATTACCGGATGCTACTGTTACTACACTGCCCCAAGAGGTGCCGTTTACGTCGCTGGCACGTATATATTCAAGGTTGTTAGTGCTTTGGTTTTTATAACAAATGGCGGGGTTACCATTTACTATTACCATCGTCATAACATCGCTGGGTATATTAGCACTGATGGTAACAGGCGAGTCCCAAGTAGTGCCGCTTGCATCGGTAGCACGTATATACCTGATGCCTACCCCTGTCTTATAATAGACTATTGCAGGATTACCGTTTACAACAGTCAATGCTAGGTTATAGCCTGCATCGGCATTGTCAAGTCTCACAGGAGTACCCCATGTGGTTCCGTTTGCATCGGTAGCCCGCACATATATCAGACAGACTGCAGCAGTAATACTATAATCTCTATACGCCATAGCAGGGTTACCGTTTACTACAGCCATTTTAGTGTTTTTGCCTACATATGCACCTGTAGTGCCATAAGTAGCCGGTGCCACTTTTACCGAGTTGAGCCATGTTTGTGCATGGCTCGTGTATTGCGTCACAAAGATGCACAGCACAGCAAGGGCTGTTTTTAGAAGAGTAGATTTGTACATATAGAGGTTTTAATACTATGTTTGTTTGTTTCCAAACGCTAAGATGTATATGATTTATATTATGTGTTTTATTATTCTATGTATTTGCTTTTTGCATCAGCTGAAAGACAACCTGGTGACGATGGTAGAGGCCATACCCATCAAAAAATGATGCTTATTCACATGTTGTATTTATCGAGTTTTGGCATGATATCTCAAACGTATAAATCGGCTAGTAGAATAACAATTTTCGAGCGACACAAAAACGTCACGATTTGCAAAACATTGATTATTAATAATTTATAAAGGCATAATAAAAAAAGCAGTTATGCTGAAGCACAACTGCTTTTACTAAAATGAGCGTAGTATATATGCTATTTCTTCTTCATACCTTTCAGTTTTCTGGCAAAGTAAGCAGCACCTGCTATTACCAATGCGCTTACGCCACCATCTATAGGTACTTCATCTATCACATCATCATCAAAGCCGGGGTCTTGTACCAATGCACTTGCCATGCCTGTAAAAACAATAGGATTGCGAATATCAAGAATTTGATACTTTTCATACTGAGAATCTTTTTAGAATAGTGAGAGGATTATTGTTTTATCAGTTTTTGTGTTACGGCTGCATTATCACTGCGCATGTTTACAATATAAATACCACTACACAGATGCGACATCGGGACTACAACATTGCCATTCTTGTTCCCCGCTGTCTTTTCCGCTACTTTCGCTCCCATCATGCCAGCGATGGTTATCATTGTTTCTTGCCCTGCTTCTTCATAATAAACAGTTACATTAGAATTTACAGGATTGGGAACTAACTTCAGTTTCGAATGAAATAATATTTCAGGGTCTGTATCAAGTTACTATATGGCTGTCCAGCTCAATGCTGTTGCAGCCATTTCTGCACCTCCGCCTTCTAAATTTACATTCTAGCCGGAAACACGATTTCTGTCTACTGGTTTAATACTGCAATATGCCAGGCCTCGTGCAGCAAATCGCAAGGGTATAATAACATTTTATCATTGTATATCAGGCAACCATTTACAATATCGATGCCGGGTAAAAATGAATCTTCTCTAACATCGCCTTCAATACAAGTGATGCCAATTTCGTCGATAAATGTTTTTATGCGGTTTAGTATATTAGCCAGGTAATAACAGA
>CALESY010000144.1 GCA_937919945.1 uncultured Chitinophagaceae bacterium
ACTTTAGATCCAAGTTCGATTCTTGGCGGGACTACAAAAAAAAGCTGCTCAATGAGTGGCTTTTTTAGTTTACATAGTGTCTATTTTATTATTACATATTCGTTTTACTTTCTATTCTTTGATATACTACCTAAATCGCTATTTTTGCGAACCCTCAGATAATAAATAATATGAATAAAATTAAAGTAGCGAATCCCGTAGTGGAACTGGATGGTGATGAAATGACACGCATCATCTGGAAATTTATTAAGGACAAACTGATAACGCCTTATATAGACGTAGATATTAAATACTACGACCTTGGTGTAGAATACCGCGACCAAACCAATGATCAGGTAACTATTGATGCCGCTAACGCAATAATGGAATACGGTGTAGGTATTAAGTGTGCTACCATTACACCTGATGAAGCTCGTGTAACTGAGTTCAACCTGAAACAAATGTGGAAAAGCCCGAATGGTACAATACGCAACATTTTGGATGGCACTGTTTTTCGTGAGCCAATTGTAATAAAGAACATACCACGTTTGGTTACTACTTGGGATGCGCCTATCATCGTTGGCCGCCACGCATTTGGCGACCAGTATCGCGCTACTGACTTTGTAACAAAAGGCAAAGGCAAACTGACCATTAAGTTTGAAGGCGAAAATGGTGAAGTGATAGAGCATGAAGTATTCAACTTCAAAGGCGATGGTGTAGCACTGGCTATGTATAATACAGACGAGTCAATCAAAGGCTTTGCACGTGCATGTTTTAATATGGCACTGCAAAAGAAATGGCCGCTGTACCTGTCTTCTAAAAACACAATCCTGAAAAAATATGATGGCCGTTTCAAAGATATTTTTGAAGATATCTACCAGAACGAATTTAAAGCACAGTTTGATGCTAACGGATTAGTATACGAACACCGCTTAATAGACGACATGGTGGCAAGTGCATTGAAATGGAATGGCAATTTTGTATGGGCTTGTAAAAACTATGATGGTGACGTGCAGAGCGATACGGTAGCACAAGGCTTTGGCTCTTTGGGGCTTATGACTTCTGTACTCATAACGCCCGATGGCAAAACCATGGAAGCTGAGGCTGCACATGGCACTGTAACACGCCACTATCGCGAGCATCAAAAAGGCAAGCCTACATCTACCAATCCAATTGCATCCATCTTTGCATGGACACGTGGTTTGGCTTTCCGTGGCAAACTGGACGGGAATCAAGAATTGATAGACTTCTGCAATACATTGGAAACAGTATGTATAGAAACAGTAGAAAGCGGTAAAATGACTAAAGATTTGGCCGTTTGTATCCATGGAAATAAAGTAAACCATGGAGAGCACTATCTCTACACTGAAGAGTTCCTTGATGCACTAGATCAGAATCTTAAAGCAAAACTGACCAGGTAATATTATACGTTAACTATCAGATAAAGGCTAACATTTGTTAGCCTTTATCTGTATCTGTTTGTTTAACAAAGTCGGGGTAAATGCCTAACTTTGCCCCTCAATACTTTGAAATTTATTATTATTATAATATAAGCAATGCTTACATTATAATTGACTATACCATTATGAACGTATTTCTGACTGGTGCAACAGGGCTCGTAGGTGGTGAATTATTAGTTACGTTATCAAAACGTGACGAAATAAGCAAAATATATTGCTTACTGCGCTCATCTACAATTGAAGAAGCAGAAGCAAGATTGCAAAAAGTATTTTGCCTGCACGACGACCAATATGAGGCTAATAAGATAGTACCTGTACTTGGCAACTTATTTGATGATAACTTGACCGAATCACTGAAAAACAACCCGGTATTGCGTGATGTTGACGTGATACTACACTCTGCTGCAAACACTTCTTTTTCAAGGTTTAATGATGATTTGGTAGAAAAAGCCAACATTGGCGGGCTAACCAAAATATTGCTCTGGGCAAAACAACTACCCCATCTCAAAACATTTCTGTACATAGGCACTGCTACTATATGTGGTAAAGACGTAAAAGACCGTGTAGTGCATGAGGATGAATCACCCAATCCCGATGCAACGCACTTGGTAAAATATACATACACCAAAATGAAAGGCGAATTGCTGATACGCGAGCATTTGCCTGAAGATAAAATACTGATTGCCCGCCCATCCATCATCATGGGCGATAGCAGGCCCATCATGCCACGCTCACCGGTAATATTGTGGGCAATGGCTACTATCAACCATCTGCGCCTGATACCTGTAAACGAGCATGCACAGCTTGACATTATACCTGTTGACTATGCTGCTGATGCGATTGTAAAACTATTGTTTGCACAACGCAAGCATCATGTATATCACATTTCGGCAGGTGAATCAGGTTCTACAACCGCGTTGAGATTATCTAAAACATTAGAATCGTATTTTGATGAAATGCCCCCGTTCAATTTCATCAACAAATCCATGTTGAACCAGGTAAAGCATTGGACAAAAGGCAGGCTGCAACCAGAAAGCGAGTTATACGAATATCGCAAATACCTCGACTACTGGAAAGATACATTTGAAGACAAGAGCAAACTACGTGTATTATTCTCCGGCCTTGACCCTTACCTTGATTTTATGGAATTGGGGCATGTGTTTGATAATACGCGTCTGCTACAGGATGTTGGCATTGACAACTCGGAACCTGCTGATGTGTACATGGCAAAATCTATGAACTTTGTAGAGAAAATAGACATACTTGAAGGGGCGATAGACCCATAAAAGTATGTACAAGTATATAACGGGGCTAAATTGCCCCGTTGCTTATTTAACAAACTATATGATGCTATAAACGCTAACTTCGCAACGGCTTGTTTACCTTTTACATTTAGAACATACTTATGGGTTTATTCGACAAACTCTTTAAACGCAATAAAGAACAACAGGAACAGAAAGAAGCATTAGATGAAGGTTTGAAGAAAACCAAAGAAGGTTTCTTTTCGCGCATCACCAAAGCCATAGCAGGTAAAGACAAGGTTGATGAAGAAGTACTGGACCAGCTAGAAGAAGCATTGGTAGGTGCTGATGTAGGCATTGACACAACCGTTGCCATCATCAACCGCATAGAGGCGCGCGTTGCTAAAGATAAATTCTTAGGCACATCTGAACTAAACCGCATATTGCAGGAAGAAATTATGGGTATGCTGACAGCAGCGCCCAGTAACGAGTTTGAAACTTTTGATACTCCTACAGGTAAAAAACCTTACGTAATATTGGTAGTGGGTGTAAACGGTGTAGGTAAAACAACCACCATAGGCAAGCTGGCATATAATTTTAAGAAAAACGGCAAAAAAGTAGTGCTGGGTGCTGCAGATACCTTCAGGGCAGCGGCAGTTGACCAATTGACGATATGGAGCGAACGTGTGGGTGTTGATATTGTAAAGAAAGAAATGGGCAGCGACCCAGGTTCTGTTGCTTTTGATACCGTACAAAGTGGCTTGGCTAAAGATGCTGATGTCATTATCATAGATACTGCAGGGAGGCTGCACAACAAAGCCTACTTGATGGACGAGCTTGGCAAAATACGCCGTGTTGTCAGCAAGAAAATGCCCGATGCACCACACGAAGTATTGCTTGTGTTAGATGGCAGCACCGGACAAAATGCATTAGAACAAGCCAAACAATTTACCGCAGCTACAGATGTTACATCATTAGCCATCACAAAGCTGGATGGTACTGCCAAAGGCGGTGTAGTATTGGCTATAGCCAATCAATTTAAAATACCTGTAAAATACATAGGGGTTGGCGAACGTATGGAAGACCTGCAAATTTTCAACAAAGCAGAGTTTGTTGACAGCCTCTTCAGTCTTGAAGGGTAATAAACACTCTTTTACAGCAACAAAAATTGATGTTACTTTATAACATTGATGAAGTCTGCTATTATCATATTATTTATTGCTATCTCGGCTGTAATATCTTCCTATTACTTCAGTAAACGTATAAATGCTCAAACAGATGAGATAGATGTTATAGAACGTAGCTTATCCGGCACAAAGACATTGATACATTCAAATAGCACTATCAACTTTGCAGGCCAGAAAGACATGGTGCAATTATTTTCAATAGCACGTTATGTGTTAGCACCTGCACTTATCTTACGGCATACTGCTGACAGTAAAGACACCCTGCTAACCATACAAAAAAATGATGTTTCAGACAGCACGATCAATACATTAGAATACAACAGGCAACCGATATGGCGTACCTCTGATAGTTTATATACCTACACCCTAAGCGTATTATGATAATGCAGAAAACAACATTATATATACTCCTTTGGCCTTTATTGCTTGGCATTATCAGCATCGCATATTTTTTCGGGCTAACGATAGGTTTGCCATTTATTGTTTCCGTTATTGCTTTATTGATGGTATTTAGCGGGTGTATTTATCTACTAAGGAAATTACCGACAGAAGATAACACACTCTCATTATTACCCTTGTCTTTGCTATTATTGGCTATCAGCCTTGTGGGGCAAAAATTCGTACTATTATCCGAAAAGCATGGTGTATGGGACACGTGGGCTATGTGGAATATGCATGCAAAATACCTGATGAATAGCGAGTATTGGGCTACCTTATTTAAAAACACAACAGCAACACATACCGACTATCCTTTGCTCTTACCTGCTAACATTGCTTTCTTCAGCAGGCTGAGTGGCAATATGCTCATCACCTCTTACGCTTTTCATCTTATCATTACTATATGCATACCTGTTGTCATTTTTCTGCAAACACAGAACAAGAATATTTTGTTTTCAGCCATTGGGTTATTCTGGCTTAGTACAAACGATTACTTCCTTGGCATTGCAGCTTATCAGCTTGCGGACAATCTGACAGGCTTCTTACTGCTTTGCGCTATTATATGTGCTGACAATGCAGGGGCCGACAAACGCTATATAAGCCTTTGCACAGCTATGCTTGGTTTGTGTATGTGGACTAAGAATGAAGGCATTTTACTGTCAGTTTTGTTTATAGCTTTCTACTACAAACCTTTGCTGCAAAAGCAACATTTAAAACACAGCCTTGCAGGCATTGCGTTACCATTAATAGCATTATTGGTTTTAAAGTTAGCCTATGCCCCATCAAATGATATTGTATCTGCACAAGGCTGCAATACCATACAAAAGCTATTATCTACTCAACGATACGATGTAGTATATGATGCTTTGAAAAAATTAGTCCTTGATAATTATTACACGCTTACATGCCTTATAGCATTGCATATACTAATATGCATCATCATGAAACGAATGCCCGATAGACGTGTGTTGTTTATACTGATAGTTAGCTTATTTTATTTTATGGTGTACATAATTACACCCCAAGACCTTGAATGGCATTTGTTTACTTCGCTCAATAGGTTGATGCATCAACTGATACCTGTTACCACTTATACATTAATTATGGTGTATGCAGACACTATCAATTTCCGCTTCCGTAAAGCATTTGCATCAAATCCTTAATACCTTCTGTTGCTGCTTTTTCTATTCTTACCACATTGCTATACCTGCTAACAGGCGGTATATTTTTGTCAATCACGTACTTGGTTACACGGTCTGGCACATAATCAACCAATCCTGCAGCAGGATACACTGCTAATGAAGTTCCTATCAGCACAAATATATCGGCATTATACATTATTGGTATAGCATGTTCTATCATTGGCACAGGCTCTTCAAACCACACAATATGCGGACGCAGTTGAGCCCCATCTTCTGCCATATCTCCTAAATGTATATCTGTGCTAATATCATAAACCAAATGAGATGTGCGCTCACTTCTCATTTTCAATATCTCTCCATGTAAGTGTAATACATTCGTACTGCCTGCACGTTCGTGTAGGTCATCAATATTTTGGGTAATGATGCGTATATCAAAATCAGCCTCTAATGCTGCAAGCGCTTTGTGTGCAGTATTGGGCTGTGCTTCTATCACCGCATTGCGGCGCATGTTATAAAAGTCTAAAACTAACTGTGGATTTTTTCGCCACGCTCGTGGTGTAGCTACATCTTCAATATCATGCCCTTCCCACAAACCGTCACTATCACGAAAAGTTTTAAGGCCGCTTTCAGCACTGATGCCAGCGCCCGTTAGTACAACAATTTTAGGTTTAGACATACTTAGTATTTCTTCATTACTAAGTTATGCTAAGACAATTATTCAGCGAAGTATTTTATATAGATGGGAATACACAAAACCAATAAAGAAAAGACAACAGCCAAATACCTGTGTTGTTTTTTTCTGCGACGGCTGCCATGATGTTTATCCAGCCTCCGCTGCCTGTCCGATCTTGTACGTATTTGTTTCACGAAATAAAAATGCCAAACGAAATTAAGTTAAACAAATTATCATTATTGATTAACTGATACTTAACAAAAAAGCAGACTATAAGCCTGCTTTTCAATATATTAGTTCTGGGATTACCCTTTTAAATGGCGAAGCATATCAGCCGTCATCTTATCCAAATCAAAGCGATGTTGCCAGCCCCAGTCAGTTCTGGCGGCACTGTCATCTATACTCTGTGGCCACCCATCCGCTATTTGTTGGCGAAAATCGGGTGCATAACTAATCTCAAACTGTGCAATGTATTGTCGTATAGATGCGGCAATTTCTTTCGGTGAAAAACTCATGGCACTAAGATTATATGCCATCCGCGATTTTATTTTTTCAGCAGGAGCTTCCATCAATTCTATTGTACCACGTATGGCGTCGTCCATGTACATCATGGGCAGGTATGTATTTTCTGATAGAAAGCTGGTATACCTACCATGTTTCAATGCCTCATGATAAATCTCTACTGCATAATCTGTAGTGCCACCACCAGGTTCAGACTTCCAACTTATAAGGCCAGGGTAGCGTATGCTGCGTACATCAAGCCCCCAACGTTGGTTATAGTATTGACACCACAATTCACCTGCATATTTACTAATACCATATACGGTGCGTGGTTCAACAATTGTTTTTTGTTGTGTTTCCTGTTTGGGCGTAGTAGAACCAAAAACGGCAATAGAACTAGGCCAATATACCTTTGTTAGTTTTTCCTGCACAGCAATGTCCAATACTTGTAGCAGGCTTTGCATATTAGTGTCCCATGCTCGCTTGGGGTCTTTCTCGCCTGTTGCAGACAGCAACGCTGCCAGCAGGTATATCTGTGTGATGCCTTCTTTCTTTACTAGTTCTAGTGTGGCATTGGCATCCATAGCGTTCAACACGACATAAGGACCTTTGCCTGCCAGTAATGGATGCGCCTCCCGGATGTCGCTGGCTATTACATTGGCTTCGCCATATACAGCGCGTAGTGCCATCGTCAGTTCGACACCTATCTGCCCACCGGCACCCATTATCAGAACTTTTTCCTGTTTCATCAAAAGGCTTAGTTATTTGCGTACAATATAATACTTATCGTATTTAGTTAAGGTTGTTCTCTTTCTTTATCAATGCTATAAAATCATCAAAAAGATAGCGGGAATCGTGCGGACCGGGAGTGCTTTCGGGGTGGTATTGTACAGAAAAAGCAGGTTTATTTTTCATACGTATACCCTCTATTGAGCCATCGTTCAGGTTAATATGCGTTACTTCTACTTTATCAGAATTTTGTGCAGCTTCGGGCACTACACCAAAGCCATGATTTTGAGTAGTAATTTCACTCCTGCCTGTAATCAGATTTTTTACAGGATGGTTTAATCCACGGTGCCCGTGATGCATTTTGAATGTTGGGATGTCATTGGCACGAGCTAAAAGTTGGTGACCAAGACATATACCAAATAGTGGTTTGTTATCCTCAACTGCTTCTCTAACTGTATTTACAGCATAGTCCATCGAAGCTGGGTCGCCGGGGCCATTGCTGATGAACATGCCATGTGGTTGAAATTCTTTTACTACCGTATAAGATGTCTTTGCGGGAAATACTTTCAGGTATGCCCCCCTGTCTGCCATGCATTGAAGTATATGGCGTTTGACACCAAAGTCCATTACAGCTATACGCATATTTGCATCAGGATTTCCGAATGTATATGGCTCTTTAGTGCTGATGATTGAAGATAATTCAAGCCCATCCATAGATGGTACTTTTGCAAGTTCGGCCTTCAGCAATTCAGGGTCACTGATTTCTGTGCTTATGATGCAGTTCATAGCACCTTTGTTGCGTACATGCTGTACCAATGCACGAGTATCAACATCGTAGATAGCTACTATATTGTTTTTAACAAAGTAGTTTTCAAGGCTATCATCTGCAGTCATTCGGCTATAACGGTGCGATATATTTTTACATATAACACCTTTTACTTTTACCGAATCACTCTCTACATCCTCAGCCTTTACTCCGTAATTACCAATGTAAACAGTGTTCATTATCAGGGTTTGGCCCGTATAGGAAGGATCGGTGAATACTTCCTGATAACCCGTCATTCCGGTATTAAAACATAACTCTCCCCCGCTTGTTCCTCTGGCTCCGAAAGCCTTCCCCTTCAGGAAAGTGCCATCTTCCAATAATAAATACGCAGGTACTATAACAGCTTGTGTAGCAGGCATAAAAAAACAAATTGTGCAAAGCTAATAATTTGGAGTGAATTTTATGAGTTCATTACATTTATATGCGGTAACTAAGCCGTCAATGTGAATAACTTTTAACTATAAATGCAAAAGACACCCGAAAGTGCCTTTTGCTTATAAAATCAGGTTAAGAAATATTTTATTCTGCTAATGTCCAGGTAGATGTTCTGCCTATTAAAGATATTCCTACGAAGCCTCTGAGATCTAAGGAGTTACCTTTGTGGGTTATTTTACAAGAATAGGTTTTACCATTTTTGGGGTCATATATTTTCCCGCCATCATACTCCTTATCACCATCTTTTTCTAATCCACGAAGCAGTATTAAACCAATCAGTGGCGTATTACGCTTTTTTTCATCCGGGTTTTCTTTATCAACTTTTGGTTTTCCATTTTCCAATGGTTCTTTCAGCCACACCATTTTGCCATAAAACTTACCATCTTTGGCCTTATAAACTTGTATTTTGGCTGTTTTTTCCTGATTATACCATACTTTTTCTATGGGGTCTGTCTGTGCCTTTACAGCTACGTTAATGCCCATAAAAATGATGGTAAGCAGTAATAGTTTTGAAGAGAAAAACTTTAGCATAACAGGTAATTTTTAGTAATACCGAATATACTGATTTATTTTAATTAATCCACTTTATCAATCGAACCTATGCCGTTGATATCTGACCTGACTGTGGGGCTTCCTTTATAGCTGATAGAACCAGCTCCATTAATCGTAGCATCCATACTTTCTGCCACGCTGGTTTCAATATCGCCCGTACCCGATATTTTAGCTCTTAGCTGCTTTATCTGCAAACCGTATGCATCTACATCGCCAGCACCTGCCACGTTTATGTTAGCTACATTAACAGCACCCACTTTTACTTTCAAATCGCCTGCGCCGGAAACAGTGCTTTCAAAATTGGCAACCTGCAAATCTTCTATATCTACATCGCCGGCACCTTTTACCTGCAAGCGAAACGAACTGCCCGTTAGCTTACCAGTTATTACCGCATCGGCAGCACCTTTTATGGTAAGCGCGGTGAGCGAAGGCATGGTTATTTCCGCTACAATATCTTTATCCGTGACGAAACTGATGATGCGTTCTTTCGATATTTCAAGCACGCCGTTCTTTACTTCGCACTTTATCTTTTTTACAAGATTGCCATAGCCTTTGATTGTAACAGTAGGCTGTGCTACATTGGCTATCTTTATTTCGGCATCTATCGGTGCGCTGATGTCTATAGATGTGAAAGCAGCAACACCGTAGTCTTTCGTTACAACTTCGCCACTCCCCTTTTCCTCACTTCTTTTGCAGGAAACAAATGTTGTTGCCAATACAAATAATAACAATGATATGTTCTTCATACGGCAAACATTATTTTAGATTGGAGAATTAAGAATTATACTTCTACCCTGTTGTGCTTCCACCAGATGAAGCCTACTGTACCCAATATACCTAATGGCAACATAGCTAAGTACAAGATACCACCATTAAGACCTCGTGCACTTTTTTCATCCAGCCCTGCTGCTGTTTTAGTACACATGGCACAGCCTTGCGCTTTTGCAGATTGATTTATGGCAAATAACAACATTGCTATCAATAACCACTTTTTCATATACTAAAGTTACGACTTTTATCTAATCACAAAATCAGGAGTAGTACGGCGAAATCATTAGATACACAATAACACCCGTAACACTTACATACAGCCATAAGGGCCATGTGTACCTTGCTAGCTTCTTATGTTTGTCATACTCCCCTGTAAGAGAACGGTAAGCAGTAAAGAGGATAAATGGCAAGATAACTGCTGCGAGGAAAATATGGGTAATGAGGATGATAAAATACACCAACCTAATAGCACCCTCGCCACCAAATTTAGTATCGCCTGCTAATAAATGGTGCGCAATGTATGAAACAAGGAACAACACCGACAATAGAATGGCTGCCAACATGATGTTTTTGTGCTGCACATATTTCTTTTGCTTTACTGCTACCAACCCTGCTACTAACAATACCGATACAGTTGAGTTAATAATGGCATTTATTTTTGCAAATACATGTATATCGAAACCCAAATCCACTTCCAGTTTTACCCTTGATAGTATTACAACAGCGGCAAAAACTACAAATGAAACAGTGAGTATCAATAATCTCGCTTGTTTGTCATTCTTTTTTAGTATTGGTGTCAGCATAATAACTATTGTTGTTTCTTCTTTCTCTTTTGTCTTGTTAATATTACTATATCGTCTGCACAGCGAATAATATCTGCTGTATCTCTGCCGTTGTAGTAGCCGCGTATATACCTGTTACTATCCAGCAACACCAGTTTTTCTGAATGTATAAAGTCGTCTATACCTCCACTACCCTCTTGCATGGTAACAAAAAGCTGTTTGCGGGCAAAGTTGTAGATAGTCTGCCTGTTACCTGTTAAAAACCACCAGTGGTCTGGGTTGGCTTTATACCTGTCTGCATAAGCACGCAATGCAGGAAAAGAATCGCGCTCAGGATCTACACTTATTGACACAAAATGTATGGCAGTATCTAAAGTGGTTTTCTTCTTCGGGTCTTTTTTAAATGCATCTTGCAACATCTCTATGTTATTGCTAATCTGCGGGCAGATGCTAGGGCAGTTGGTAAAAAAGAAGTTTATAAGTACCATCTTTCCTTTCAGGTCTTTGTTAAGAGATACCTGCTCGCCAAACTGGTTGGTAAGTGTCAACTCTTCTACCCGATGGTATATACTGTCTTTAGCCTCAGCATCATATCCCTCTGCCACATAGTATTTTGGGAGCTTGGGCATTTTCTCTTTAGATAGTATGTTGATGACTAACCAAAAAGATAGCGGTAACAATAATGCTACCGCTATACCTATAATAAATCTTGAACCTTTCTTTTTTTGTTTCATCTCGTTATCTAAAACACACTTTCAGGTATTTTGTTTACCTGATAGGTACTGTAGTATTCATTTCCAGCCAAAAACCACCATCGTACAGGAATGCTATGATGAACCATATAAACAAAGCCAATGGTATCAATACCGTAATCATAAAGCTCTTAACCTCATCGCCCAAGTGCATGAAAACTGATACGATATAACCTGCTTTCAATATTGTCAATGCAAGGAAGAAGAAATTAACCAATGCGCGTGGCATAGAGTGACTGAAGAACATACCTACTACAACCTCTACTACAGTTATTACCAGCAGTATCCAAAATACTTTCCAGATACGGCCAACTTGTTTCTTACTTTCTGCAGAGTTGATGTCTGTATGATGTGCCATAACACCAGAGTACAGTTTCGACTGATCGCCTTCGTACAGGTGTTGTATGTTATCGCTTGTATGATGAGCTGACATTATTATTAATATTTTAAGGTTGTGATGTTAGTTTTTTGATTGTCTATTTGATTACGATTACAGTAGGTAGAAGCAGGTGAATACGAATACCCAAACCAAATCTACAAAGTGCCAATACAAGCCTACTTTTTCTATCATCTCGTAGTGTCCGCGCTTATCGTACGTACCGTTTACTGTATTTATCAAAGCCATTATCAGCAGTACCACACCGCTGGCAACGTGCCCACCGTGGAAGCCTGTAATTGTGAAGAAGTAGTTATAGAAGCTGTGCGATGCTTCGAGAGCTGCAGTTGTGTTAGCAGCCGTTATTGTTCCGTGTTTGAAAAAGTGTTCGAATTTATCTACAGGTGTAGCAGGGTCAACAAATGTTCCCCACAGTCCACCTGTTTGGTGTGCAAGGTGCGTCCACTCCCAAGCCTGACAGCTAAGGAAGCATATACCACCCACTATCGTCCACAACAACCATTTAGTAACACCCTGACGGTCGCCATAGTGTCCGCAATGTACTGCCAATACCATAGTTACCGAACTCATGATGAGTATAAACGTCATTAAGCTCACAAACAATAAAGGCAGGTCTGCATGCCCCATAAAAGGGAAAGCGTGGAATACGCTGTTGGCATCGGGCCATACCTCACTGAAAAAGCGTTTTGTACCGTAAGAAATAAGGAACGCACTGAAAGTAAAAGCATCGGAAAGCAAGAAGAACCACATCATCATTTTTCCGTAGCTCACGTTAAATGGTGAACGTCCGCCTCCCCATACTTTAGTTTCTGCTGTTGTAGCTTGTGACATAGATTGATTTAATTACTATTATATTAATCGGTTAGTTGTGAATTGTGCGCAAATTTCGAAACAATTTTATTGATTTGCCAGAAAGAACACAAATAAATAAATCCACAATACATCTACAAAGTGCCAATATGCACCCGCTATTTCCAAACCCACGGCATTGTACACCTTTACCCTTGTTCTTGTAGCCCTGAAAAATACAATCAATAATGCAATTATCCCACCCAAAATATGCAAAAGGTGCAAACCTGCTATAATGAACAGAAAAGATTCGCTGGGATTACCATCTACCCTTATATTTTGAGCATAAAGGGTTTTAAAACCTACATATTGAAAAATAGCGAATGCGACACCTAGTGCAATGGTAAGCCACATCATAGTTTTGAACTGTGGCATCATCCTTTTTTTGAACATCCTGATGGCTACAACCATCGTAACGCTACTGAATAATATGGCTAATGTTGATAGCCAAAATATAACAGGAAGGTGGTATTCTACCCAATTGCCTTGCGATTTGCGGACAATGTAAGCACTTGTCAGTCCCGCAAACATCATAATGATGCTGCTCATAGCTACCCAAAGGGCAAACTTATGCGGGTGTATCTTCTTTCTTTCTGTGTTTTGTTGCATTGTTCTTTCCATCATTTTGCTCGTTTTACATCTTATCAAACAACAAAGCAAGCAAAACGGTTGGCAGGTATATGAATGAGGCAAACATTACACCTTTAGCCGTTTTATAATCGTTTTTAATATAGAACCTTACTGAAGCAGCAAAGTAAAAAACTCCTGCCAATATTGTTACCCACATGCCGATGTTGTCCGTCATGCCCACTACTCGAGGTACAATAGCTAATGGTATCAATACTATACTGTAAAACATACATTGCAAAGCAGTAAAGCGTGAGCTTCGCTCTTGCGATGGCAACATACTAATGCCTGCTTTTATATACTCGTCGTACCCTACCCAGCCAATAGCCCAATAGTGAGGAAACTGCCAGAAGAATTGTATAAGAAACAATACCCATCCGCCTACACCAAGGCTGCCAGTCGCTGCAACCCAACCTAATAGTGGCGGTAATGCGCCAGGTATAGCACCTATCAGTACCGCAACGGGGTGTATACGCTTCATGGGCGTATAAGCAAAACCATAAAGTATTAAAGAAGTAAAACTCAAAAAGCCGGTTAGCGGATTAAAGAAATATCCCAGTAATAATGCCCCGCTGAGCCCGGCTACGCAAGCTACCATCCATGCCTCAGTAGTACCCATGCGGCCATCGGGGAGCGGGCGTACCATAGTACGCTTCATTTGAGCATCCCCTTCGCGCTCCAATATCTGGTTGATGGTATTGGCACCGCCTGTTACAAGTATGCCTCCAGCAAATAAAACCAAGACTTTATCCCATTCAAAGCTAACACCCGGGGCAAGTAAGTAACCTATAACACTTGAAAAAACCACCATGAAGCTGAGGTTGGGCTTCAGTAGCTGACTGTAGTCTTTGAACTTACCGCCGAGCATCATATGCTTTTTAGCCTTTATAGGCGCTTCCTGCAACATTAAAATTTAACAGTGGCTTAATGAAAAAAGTGGCACAAAGGTAATGCAAAAAGCATCAATGCGTACACTGATGCTTTCATATTTAGCCACATTATTATTTACCTGATATTTACCAACTGCCACTTGCACCGCCACCGCCGAAACTACCACCACCAAAGCCACCAAAACCACCGCCACCACTGCTACGTCCGCCGCCACCGCCGAGGCCACCACCTGTAAAACCACCCCAACCGCTATTGCCCCAGCCACGGTAGCCACGCCCGCTCATATAAGAGCCACCACCACCGCCACCTATTTTGCTGATAATCCATAGTATGACATAGACCAATACTATCAGCAATATAATAACCAACGTATCAGGTTTACCACCCTTAGCGGGTTTATCATCTGCCGTATACTCCCCTTTTGTAGCCAATATGATGGCGTCCGCAGCTTTTGCAAAACCACCATAATAATCAGCAGATTTGAAATAAGGCACTATTTCATTGCGAATAATGCGACCGCACATGGCATCTGTCATTGCTCCTTCCAACCCGTAGCCTACCGAGATATTTATCTTTCTGTCGTCCCTCGAGGCAAGTATCAGCACCCCGTTATCTTTGCCTTTTTGCCCTACGCCCCAACGGTTGCCTAATTCTATTGCATATTCAGCCACATCATACAGCCCGATACTTTTAACAGTTACTACCGTTATTTGTGTAGAGGATGTTTTTTCGTACTCCAGCAATTTGGCTTCTAATAGTGCTGCATCCGCTTGTGTCATCATCCCCGCCAAATCGTTTACCAGCTTGGGTGGGTTTGGCTTTGGCGGAAAATCACCATCACCTGCCCAAGTGTACGTAAAAGACAATACACTTAACAACAGCGCAAAAACTACTCGGATAGATGATTTGAAGCGGTTCATTATTTACCAAATACTATTTCGTCGGGCAATTCATTCTTTGTTATACTCGGGTCATACGGGAAATGTGTAGCCATAGCTGTACCTAATTCTTTTACACAATTAGCCAACCCAATAGCTATCTTACCCTGCTTTAGGTGTTGGCGCAGCTTGGCTGCTGCTCTTTCCCAAAACAATGCCCCGCCTGCTTTTTCATATATCTCTTTATCACCCACTATAGCATATTGATGGTCGTCTATAGCCAAGTAAACCAATACAGCATTGCGCTTTTCAGTAACATCCATAGCCAGTTTGTGAAATAGTTCCCAAGCCCTGTCAATAGCATCAACATAGCTGCATTTACTTTCTACAAACACCCGTAACTCACCGGTCGTATTACTCTCAGCCTCACTGATACAAGCCACTACCATCTGCTGTTCATCAGCAGTAAGTAGTGGCTTTTTTTTATTGAAAAGAAACATCCTGAATATTAGAATTGTACAGTTGGTGCTTTTTGCGCAGCCGCGTCTGCCTCAAACATCCCCTTTGTGCTAAAACCCATCATCCCCGCAAATATGTTGTTGGGGAAGATGCGCAGCTTCGTATTGTATTCCTGTACGGCATCGTTGAAGTTCTTACGCGCAACCGTTATGCGGTTTTCCGTGCCTTCCAACTGGTCTTGCAGGGCAAGAAAGTTTTGATTGGCTTTCAGCTCAGGATATGCTTCAGACACAACCATCAACCTACCAAGTGCCTGACTTAGTTCACCTTGTGCACTTTGGAATTCGCGTAGTTTTTCAGGTGTCAGATTTTCCGGATTTACCTGTATAGATGTTGCTTTGGCACGTGCATTTATTACGTCGGTCAAAGTCTTTTGTTCGAAGTTAGCTGCACCTTTTACGGTGTTTACCAGATTAGGTACAAGGTCGGCACGGCGTTGGTATTGGTTTTGTACTTCTGCCCATTTGCTTTTGGCATTTTCATCAAGCGTTACCAATGATTTTTGCACGTTGCATGTCATACAACCGCCTATAAGCAATAAACCAAGTAAAACGACTAATAGAAGTGAACCTTTTTTCATTGTTTATGATTTTTAACCAAAAGTAGTATTTACCCATAAATAAATGGCAATGGTTTCGGCCATTGCCATTTATCAAAATGTGAACATATGTTTTCTGTCGGTAAATATTACATTACCTAAGGTAGAATCTGGCTGATACACCTACCATATTATGTGTAAAGAAATCCGCTTCACTCAGGAAGTTGACAGCTGGTTTCACATCTGCACTCAAACCCAGCGGTATTTTCTTAAATACATATTCTACACCACCTATACCATCTATACCCAATATAGCACGGTTATCGTCTACAAATCTGCCCTCACTGTTTACATAACGCCATCCCCTGTCCCACACACCTGCATGTACACCACCACCCATGAATATGCGCCAAGAGGGGTCTGGCAGGATGATGTGGTAGGTAAGTAATCCAACAGCATTGAAACTGGGACCACCCCAACCGCCGGTTAAGCCACCCGCATTTAATTGTCCTTCAAATGCTAGATGTTTGTTCATAAACAACTTGGCAACAAAGCCGCCGCCGTCTGGTGTAGCACGTAAGCCCAAACCAACTTTACCTCCTTTTGCAAATGTGTCTTGTGTTGCAAATACGCCTGCCAATGCAAGCCCGATGGAAAACAATAGCTTTTTCATACAATCAGTGTTTTGGTTCAACGAAATGAAACACAATAATGGAACCAATGTTCTATATAGACGTGCTGTCGTTTTCTTTTTTAAAGAAGTTTAACGGGTGAACGCTATTTTTGCTAAAATTTTCAAAAAACAGCCATGCAATCATACGAAGCTACACTGGAGTTTGCCCAAGGGATGGATAATACGGATACACTTTTTTCATATCGTGAACGGTTCAGGTTTCCGCAGCATGATGATAAAGATGTACATTATTTCTGTGGCAACTCACTCGGGCTACAACCCAAAAGTGTCAGCTACCTGATGCAACAAGAACTGGAAGACTGGGCACGCTATGGTGTAGAAGGGCATTTTCAAGCGCGTAACCCCTGGTTTTCGTATCACCACTTATTTAGCGAAAGGCTTGCAAAGATTGTAGGTGCAAAAAAAGATGAAGTAGTTGCTACAAACACTTTGACAGTAAACCTGCACCTGTTGATGATTTCTTTCTACCGCCCTGAAGGAAAGCGATATAAAATAATAATGGAAGCAGGTGCATTTCCCTCAGACCAATATGCTGTGGAAACACAAATACGCATGTATGGTTATGACCCTGCAGATGCTATCATAGAATTAGCACCAAAAGAAGGCGCACATATAATAGAAGAAGATGACATTGTAAAAGCAATTGCAGACGCAGGTGAATCGCTGGCACTCGTAATGCTTGGCGGTGTAAATTATTATACAGGCCAGTTGTTCGACATGAAACGTATTACGGATGCGGCGCATAAAGTGGGTGCGTATGCAGGCTACGATTTGGCACATGCAGTAGGCAATGTACCGCTGAATCTGCACGACTGGGCAGTTGACTTTGCATGCTGGTGTTCTTATAAATACCTCAATTCAGGGCCTGGTGGCGTGGGTGGTTTATTTGTTCATGAGCATCACTACAGCAATCCGAAAATTTTCCGCCTAGGTGGCTGGTGGGGCAACGACGAAAAGGAACGCTTCCAGATGAAAAAAGGCTTTGTACCACAAAATAATGCAGGCAGTTGGCAAATGAGCAATGCGCCTGTATTCAACATGGTGGCACACAATGCTTCGCTGGATATATTTGATAAAGTAGGTATAGTAGCGCTACGCGAAAAAAGCCTTAACATGACAGGCTACCTTGAATGGTTGCTGAAACAGGTTACGCACCTGCCATTTGTTATCATCACACCATCTCATCCTACTCGCAGGGGCTGTCAGCTATCGCTATTATTCAGCGACAGGGGCAGAGATGTATTTGATGCTTTAACTGCCAATGGTGTAGTAGCCGACTGGCGTGAACCGAATGTGATACGCATTGCACCGGTACCACTGTACAATACTTACGAGGATTGCTACCGTTTCTACGAGATTTTGATGGGCATAAAATAATACGCTACATTGCGGTATAGCATGGCAGTTTTCTATAACACAGACGAGCTTAGGAATTTCAACAACGCAGTAATTACCATCGGCACTTTTGACGGTGTGCATTTGGGGCATTGTACAATTTTGCAGCAAGTAGTCTCTCATGCAAGAGAACTGAACGGCGAAAGTATTGTACTAACGTTTGAACCACATCCTCGCAAATTGTTGTTCCCTGACCAACCACTCAGAATCTTAACCCCTCTGCAAGAAAAAATCGATCTTATTACACAGGCTGGCATCAATCATGTTTTTGTAGTACCATTTACAAAAGAGTTTGCTGCTTTATCTGCTGAGGCATATATACAAGAGTTTTTAGTAAAACACCTGCATCCTAAAGGTATCGTAATTGGTTACGACCATCAGTTTGGACATGACAGAGCAGGTAATATAAACCTACTGCAAGATTACGAAAATGAAGGTGGTTTCCGCGTATATGAAATACCTGCTAAACAAATAGAAGATGCTGCCATCAGTTCTACTAAAATACGCAACGCCCTAACCGCAGGGCATGTAGCGGATGCAGCCAATATGCTTGGCAGGTACTACAGCCTGAAAGGCACTGTAATAGCTGGTGCTAAAATAGGCAGGCAACTTGGTTACCCCACTGCCAACATCAGCCTGCTGGATGCAGAACAGATAGTGCCGCAAAACGGCGTATATGCCATACAAGCCGTTATTGAAAACATTACTTATAATGGCATGATGAATATAGGAATCCGCCCTACTGTGAGTAATGAGTTGAGCCTGCATATAGAAGCACATTTGTTTGACTTCAGCAAGGACATCTACAACAAACAGGTAGAAATAATTTTTGTGGAACGACTGCGAGATGAACAACGCTTCCCATCATTGGATGCTTTAAAAGCACAATTAGGGCAAGACGCTTTGCATGCCAAACAGGTATTAGTTATGCTGTAATGTTTCCAATCTGCCTACCATTTCTTTAAGCAATTCTGTGCCATCCGTATTGCTATCTATACCAACGGCCTTATTACTGTATTCACCAAGCAACATAAGCGCATGTTCCACTTTAGGTAATTGCCATTTTGCAGCCATTCCCATTATCTCTCTTACTTTCGAAGGCCATGTACCAAGTGCCGCTGCAATATCTTTATCCGGCTTACCATGCAAAAAATGAGCCTGATACAATCTGTTAAACTGGTTGTAGAAGGAACCTACAATCAATACCATCGGTGCTACTTTAGGGTTAGCAATGAAATATGCCAACATTCTGTAGAGTTTATCTTTATCGCCGGATGTCAATGCTTCGGGGAATTCAAAAACATTGTACTCTCTGCTGATGCCTATGTATTTCTGTATCAGCTCTGCTGTAAGTTGTTTTTCATCAGGTACATTAATGCGTACTTTTTCTATTTCATTGGCAATCTTCTGCAAATCATTGCCCAGATAAGTTGCCAATATTTGAGACTCTCGCTCGCCGACATGAAAGCCGATTTCCATACCATAGTTCTGTATCCATGTTGGCACTAGGTCATCCTTGATCTTATCTGACGTGAAGTGAATGCCTTTATCTTTGACAAACTTTACCAATTTACTGCGCCCGTCTGCTTTTTTAAATCGGTGTTCTATCAGAAATATAGTTGTAGGTGCCGGATTTTCAAGATACGATGCCAGTTCTGTTAACGTCCGCATCTGTGCCGCATCTTTTAATATCACTACTTGTCTTTCTGCAAACATGGGAAACCTTCGGCAAGCGTTCACTACATCAGCCCACTCCACATCTTTGCCGTAAAGCACCATCAGGTTAAAATCGCGCTCGTGAGGCTCCAGTATTTTTTCTTCAAAATGATTAGTTATAATATCCAGATAGTACGGCTCTTCGCCATCTATCAGATAAACGGGCGCATATTGTTTGCTTTGCAGCGATTGTAATAATTTCTTGAATTCTCCAGTCATACTACTCATTCACATAAACAGGTTCCGGATGAATGTCAGTAATGCCTTTCAGCCTCAAAAACACTTTAGCACTTGTGACTACATCCTGCATGCAGTATTTGGCTATTCTTTGCAAGTCTTTCTCATTCCAGTACACCTGCCCTACCATACTGCCATCCATATCATCTTTCGGCGAAGGTATTCCTAATATTTCTGCAAGCAAAGCCAATGAGGTGAAATGCTTGTAGTCGCCGAATTTCCACATCTCCAAGGTATCATAATGTGTTACTTCCCAAGGTTTTTTGCCACTCAGGTTCATACTATCCGGCAATTGCAAGCCATTTATCAGCATTCGCCTGCAAAGAAACGGCACATCAAATTCTTTGATGTTGTGCCCGCAAAACTGCAGATTGGGATAATAGCTTGCAAAGCGTTGCACAATTTCTTTAAAATCCAGCAGCAACTGCTTCTCATCATGGTTTGCAATCGCTTTCAGTCTGATACTCCATTTGTTACCATGTTGCTGCAAGCTACCTACTACAATACATACGACTTTTGCAAACTCTGAAAAAACACCGGCTTTTTCAGTAAATAGCATAGGTGGCTCAGAATTTTCTGCTATATTACTTTTCAGATATTTTGCCTTTTTCGCCCACTCTGCCTGCATAACATCAGACAATGCCGTATAATCAGGCACTAACGAAACGGTTTCAATATCAAGAAATAAGATTTGTTTAAGAAACTCCACAAAAACGGTTATTATATTTGTACCGATAACTAAAGTAATAATTTAAAACTACACAGTATGAGCCAGGAAATGAATAATCCGACATCTACTACTCCGTTGCAGCCAATGCAACCACAACAGCCTAAGAAAAACAACAATATGCTTTTCATAGGCATTATTGTAGCATTACTGGCAGTCGTTATATATTTATTTATCAACAACAACAAATTATCCGACAGGTTATCGGCAGCTCAATACCAATTTAATGAGGCCGACTCATCACGCAGAGCAGTAGAATCAGACTATCAGGCAGCTTTAGTTCGGTTAGATGAACTGGTTTCTAAAAACACTTTGATGGATAGCATCATAAATGACCAAAATGGTGAAATAGCCAAACTAAAAAGTCAAATCAATGCTATCGTAAAAAATGGCAACGCAACAAAAGCAGAACTTGGCAAAGCCAAAAAGCTTATTGCCCAACTTAACAGCAGGGTAAGAACATACCAAGAGCGCATAGCTGAATTGGAAAGACAAAATGCAGACCTGACAGACCAGAATACTGTTCTGACAGTAGAGAGAGACCAAGCTGTTACCGAAAATGTAGGTTTACAACAAAAAGCAAGATTAGGTGCTGTATTACACGCATCCAACATCAGACTGACACCGATTGATTTGCGACGCGGCGGCAAAAAGGAAAAAGAAACAGGACGCGCAGGACGCGTAGATGTAATGCGTGTCACATTTGACATTGACGAAAATCGTATTGCAGAAAGTGGTAACAAGCAGATATACATTCGTATTACAGACCCTAGCGGAAACTTGTTGAGTAATGCAGCTTATGGTTCCGGTATTATGACTGATGCCGAAGGTAAAGACGTGAATTATACCTTATTAAAAGAGATAGCATTAGAAACAAACAAACCAGTAAAAGATGTAAGTGCCGATTGGAAACAAGATAGTGATTACCAGAAAGGCACTTATAGCATTGAACTATATAATGATGGTTATAAAATAGGTGGTGGCTCAGTAACACTGAAATAAGCTGATTATCAATAAATAACGTTCTTTTAGCACTGCTGCATTATCATGTTTTTTGGTAACAATTTGATAATGCAGCAGTTGTTTTTTGTTCACATAAGCTGATATAATATTGTGCCTGATTTAGAAGAACATATGGAAGTATTACCAGGCAAAATACTGATAGTAGATGATGAACCGGATATAGTTGAGTTTATCAGCTACAACCTTAAAGGTAAAGGCTACCTCATCTCGACTGCAAGAGATGGTGTAGAGGCTATCAGAAAAGCCAAAGACTTCCGCCCCGACCTGATACTACTCGACATCATGATGCCTAATAAAGATGGCATTCAAACCATCAAGGAATTGCGCCTGATGCCTGAATTTGAGGAAACTGCTATCATCTTCCTTACAGCATTGAGCGATGAAAAATCTGAAATAGAAGGTTTGAAAATAGGCGCAGACGATTATATAGCCAAACCCATTAAACCCGAATTACTTGCAACGCGCATACGCACAGCACTACGCCGTTTCCGTAAAGACGATGACCAAGACCAAAAGTTGACTTTTGGAGAACTGGAAATCAACAAAACGAAATTTACCGTTACCTACAAAGGCAACGAAATAATACTAGCTAAAAAGGAATTTGAACTCTTATCTCTACTTGCATCAAAACCAGGCCGTGTGTTTCTACGCAATGAAATATTGCAACGGGTATGGGGTACTGATGTAATAGTAGGTGACAGGACTATTGACGTACACATCCGTAAAATACGCCAGAAGATAGGTATTGACCTTATAACTACTGTAAAAGGCGTAGGTTATAAGTTTGAAATGGTGTAGTTTAGTAACTATGTCATCGGTACTGAATACCAAAAATCTTACTCCAAGGCTGCTTTCTTTTATATCTGCCGCGGTGATGTCCACCATCAACGCGCTGTTCAGCCTGTTTCTTCGGTTCGATTGGCAGGTATCGTTAATCGTATTCGGTGTTACATTCGTTATTACCTACTGGATATATTACTATACACTACAACGCTTCATCTACCGAAAAATAAAGCTCATTTACAAACTCATCTATCATACAAAAGCCACCAAAAAGGAAGAGTTTTTTTATAATAACATACTGCCGCAAAAATCTATAGAAGAAGTACGTGATGATGTGGAACGATGGGCAATACAAAAACGCGATGAGATAGAAGTGCTGCGCGCCAACGAGCAGTTTCGTAAAGAATTTCTGATGAACCTTGCCCATGAATTGCGTACACCTGTTTTTACGATACAAGGATATGTAGACACCCTGCTCAACGGTGCACTGGACGATGCGAACGTAAACCGTAAATTTCTGAGCAATGCCAATAAAGGTATAGACCGGCTTGTGCAGTTGCTGGACGATTTGGATGAAATATCAAAACTGGAGTCTGGTCGCATACCCATTATACAGGAATCTTTTGTGATACAAGAGCTGGTGAAAGATGTATTTGAAGAATTGTCGTTGAAAGCAAAAAAGAAAAATATAGAACTGCTGATAAAAAAAGGCACCGAACGTCCGCTTGAAGTGTATGCAGACAAACCTAAGATAAAACAGGTATTGGTAAACCTGATAGAAAATGCCGTGAAATACGGTAACGAAGGCGGTACTATTACAGCAGGTTTTTACGAGGTTGACGATACGCATATCTATACCGAAATATCAGACGACGGACCTGGTATTGCTGAAGAACACATTTCACGCATATTTGAACGGTTTTACCGAGCAGACCGCAGCCGCAGCCGCGAAATTGGCGGCACAGGATTAGGGCTTGCTATTGTAAAACACATTATAGAAGCACACGGACAGTCAGTTACAGTGCGTAGTACCTTGGGCGTAGGCTCTTCATTTGGCTTTTCATTAGAGAAAAGCAAAGAATAATAAAAATATCTATACCTGTATTATACACTTACATCTAGGGCTGTAAGCCTGTTTTGCGTTATCTTCGCGCGCGTAAATCTTCCAAAAAACACAGTACAATGACTCCCCAAAAAATAACAATGGGTGCCGATGGCAAATTATCTGTACCCGATAACCCGATTATCCCTTTCATAGAAGGAGATGGTATAGGACCTGATGTATGGACTGCCAGCAAAACGGTGATGGATGCTGCCATTGAAAAAGCATACAATGGCAAACGCAAGATAGGATGGAAAGAAATGCTGGCCGGCGAAAAGGCATTTAACCAAACGGGAGAATGGCTGCCTGCTGAAACACTTGATATTGCTAAAGAATACATTGTATCTATCAAAGGGCCATTAACTACACCTGTCGGTGGTGGCATACGCTCATTAAATGTAGCTATGCGCCAAGAGCTTGACTTGTATGTATGCCTGCGTCCAGTACAATGGTTTCAGGGTGTACCCTCTCCTGTTCGCCACCCGGAGAAAGTGGATATGGTAATCTTCCGCGAAAATACCGAAGATATTTATGCTGGCATCGAATTTAAGACAGGTACACCTGAAGCGCAGAAGTTGCTCGACTTTCTGACTAATGAAATGGGTGTAAGCAAAAAAATACGCTTCCCTGAAACAACCTCATTCGGCATCAAACCAGTATCAAAAGATGGTAGTGAACGCCTTATTCGTTCAGCCATTAAATATGCTATTGAGAATCGCCGTCCTTCAGTTTCCTTGGTACACAAAGGAAACATCATGAAGTTTACAGAAGGTGGTTTCAAAATGTGGGGGTATGAACTGGCAGAACGTGAATTTGGCGACAAGGTGTACACATGGGAACAATGGGAGAAAACAAAGAAAGAACAAGGTGAAGAAGCGGCTAATAACGAAATAAAACTCGCACAGGCAAGCGGTAAAATCATAATCAAAGATGTGATAGCCGACAACTTCCTGCAACAAATATTGCTCGCTCCGCAAGACTATTCTGTAGTAGCTACACTGAACCTGAATGGCGATTATATATCAGATGCTTTGGCAGCGGCTGTTGGCGGCATAGGTATTGCACCTGGTGCAAATATCAACTACCTGACAGGGCATGCAGTATTTGAAGCTACACACGGTACTGCTCCGCGTTTTGCTAATACCAATACCATGAACCCATCGTCTCTGCTACTGAGTGGTGTAATGATGTTGGAATATATGGGTTGGAAAGAAGTTGCAGACAGTATTACTAAAGCATTAGGTGATACCATCAAACGCAAACGTGTAACGATAGACTTCTACAACCTGATGCATGATGCAACTTTGCTGAAAACAAGCGAATTTGCATTAGAAATCATTAAAAATCTTTAATGGCAGATTTAGCAAAATATATTGACCATACAATATTAAAAGCCACTACTACCGAACAGGACGTAGTGGTTTTATGTAATGAGGCTATTGCTTATGGCTTTGCAGCTGTTTGTATACCACCCGTATATATTGACTATGCACGTAAATTATTAGCTGGTACAAGTATAAAAATAGCTACCGTAATAGGCTTCCCGCTTGGCTATAGCAGCCTGCCTGCAAAACTTGCCGAAATAGAAGATGCTATGGCACATGGAGCAACAGAGATAGACCTCGTACACAACATAGCTGCCATTAAAAACAACCACGACGAATATGCCATTGCAGAGGTAAAAGCATGTACACAATTGGTACATAGCAAAGCAGGCATCATTAAGGTTATAATAGAAAGCGGTGTACTGACAGACGAAGAAATCATTCAGTGTTGCAAAGCTTACACAGCACTCAACGTAGATTTCATTAAAACCTCTACAGGATTTTCAGAGATAGGTGCAAGCATCCATGCCGTGCAACTCATCAGGCAACATATACCTGCCAATACCGGCATTAAGGCCTCTGGCGGTATCAAAACTGCCTCATTTGCCAAAGAACTGATAGCTTCAGGAGCTACCAGATTGGGATGTTCTGCCAGTGTAGCTATAGTAAAAGAAGATAAACCTGCGTAGATTAGCGCCTGCAATGAAAGCCATCATATACCATATCCTCTTTTTTATTTTCGTAGTCAACCTAAATAGCGCACACGCACAGATTATTGTGAATGAAAATGCGGAAGATGACGATGATACAACAACTATAGCTACGGGTGTAACACTACATGCAGATCCTCGGCTAGACGTTTTACTGAAAAAATACCGCAATGTACAATTAGGTGTTATCCGTTCTGGGCAAGGATACAGGGTACAGATATATAATGGTAACGACCGTGTGAAAGCTAATGACATTCGTGTTGACTTCATTCGTCGCTTTCCGGGCATTCGTACGTATCTCACTTATGTACAACCACAGTTTCGTGTAAAAGTGGGCGACTTTCGTACCCGTGCAGATGCACAGCAATTATACGATCAGGTAACAGCCGTATATACGCCATGCATGATAGTACCAGATATTGTGGTAATAAATACAATGAACGATGATTAATCTTATTCGCGAAAAAGCAGCACAGTATTATCCTGCGATACAGGCTATACGCCATCATATACATGCCAACCCTGAACTATCTTTTCAGGAGCACAAAACAGCTGCTTTTATTGCCGAACAGCTGTCAGCATGGGGTATTGAGCATCAAACGGGGGTAGCAGGCACTGGTGTCGTGGCTTTGATAAAGGGCAAGAACCCAGCCAAAAGATGCATTGCTTTACGCGCAGATATGGATGCATTGCCTATACATGAAGCAAATGATACTGCATATCGCTCCAAAAACGATGGTGTGATGCATGCTTGCGGACATGATGTACATAGTAGCTGCCTGTTAGGTGCAGCCAGAATACTGAATGAGGTGAAAGACAGTTTTGAAGGAACTATCAAATTAATATTTCAGCAAGGAGAAGAAAAGCACCCGGGCGGTGCCAGCCTGTTGATTGCTGCCGGTGTATTGGAAAATCCCAAACCCGAAGCCATCTATGCATTGCACGTATATCCGCATTTACCAAGTGGTACAGCGGGTTTCCGTGCAGGGAAGTATATGGCCAGTGCTGATGAAATATACATAACCATAGAGGGCAAAGGCGGACACGCTGCACTACCCCACCAAACTATTGACCCCATTGCTACTGCGGCACAGGTTATTGTAGCATTGCAACAAGTAGTAGCTCGCAAAGCCAACCCACTGATACCTACTGTATTAACGTTTGGCAAGATAGCCGGTGGGTTTGCTACCAACGTAATACCCGATAAAGTAGAGATACTGGGTACGCTCCGCACAATGGATGAAAAATGGCGGTATGAAGCGCACAAGTGGATTGAAGACATCATACACAAAACTTGTGAGGCATACGGTGCAAAAGCGACGGTTGAAATACCAAAGGGTTATCCCGCATTATATAATGACCCTGCACTCACTACTTTTGCTGAAGACTGGGCGAGAGATTATATTGGCGCAGAGAACGTACATACGTTAGACATGCGTATGGCTGCCGAAGATTTTAGCTTTTATGTGCAGCACATACCAGGTTGCTTCTTCCGTATTGGCACAAACTTCAATAACGAGCAGTTTACAGCTCCTGTGCATAATGCTAAGTTCGACATACACGAACAAGCAATGGAAACAGGCATGGGCTTGTTTAGTTGGATTGCATTAAATGCTTTGAACAAGTAAAGTAATAACACTACACCTTACCCCATACTGCAGTAGCATTACAGCCACCAAAACCGGATGCAGTTTTCAGGACGTATTGTATATCTGTAGCTTGGGATTCCTGGGTTATATTTAAGGCAACGGATACTCCTAACTCTTTAAAACCAAAAGAAGGTATTAGTTGCTGTTTTTGCAGGCTTTCGATTATCATAGCACTTTCAAGCACACCTGCAGCACCAAGTGTATGGCCTGTATAGCCCTTGAAACTATGCACCGGCACATCAGATAATCCGCTAAGATTAAATGCTTTCGCTTCCATCTCATCGTTATACAAAGTAGCCGTACCGTGTGCAGAAACCATATCAATATCTGTTGCGTCAATGCCAGCCTGTTGTAACGCAGTATTTATAGCCAATGATAATTCTTCTCCCGTACGTGAAGGACCTGATATGTGATTCGCGTCGTTAGAACTAGCACCAGCACACAGCCTTGCCAAGCCAGCACCTTCGGGTTGCGTAGTCAGTATAATAGTCGCACCGCACTCACCAAGATTAATACCTTTTCGCTCTGCATCAAATGGCCTGCATGGCTCATCTGCTATAGCCTGAAAAGACTGAAATCCATTTAGCACAAACTTTGTAAACCTATCGCACCCAATCACTATGGCATGCTTATAGGCACCTTGTTGCAATCGACGCATAGCATAAACCAAAGCCAAGACACCCGATACACATGCGTGAGAAATTACAACAGGCTTATTCAAAAAACCTAATTCTTCAACTATCAGTTTCGCGCTCGTATGTAAAGCCAATCTATCATCATCATACGAATCCAACCATTCTACATTGCCCTTTGTCGTAGATAATACTAGAAGCGTATCTTCCGGCAATAAATCCTGATTACAATCCCATAATGCTTGCTTTGCAGAAAACAATGCTAATTGTTCAAAAGGTGAAAACGGTGTGCTTGTTTTAGTATTAGCCTGTATATACTGCCATTGTGATGCATCAAGCTTCGCCCCCCAGAAACTTGCATTACTCAACGCGGTATCCGTATGTTGTTTTATCCCTGTATTGCCATTTATCACAGCAGCCCAGTGAGCTTTTATATTAAACCCTAAAGAAGAGGTAATATTTGTTGCAATGGCGTAAACAGGATACATTATTCAGCAAGCCATTTTTTCTTCCAGTCAATCATAAACTGTGGTAATGTCCACATCAGTTCAAGGCTTTCCCTATGCATAAACACCTGCATAGAGCTACCTGTCGCCACCTGTTCGTTTGTTCGTGCGTCGTATATGGCATAATGAAACAATAACTTGGCAGCAGCGCAATCCTCATAAGTAGTTTCGAGCCTTATCTTATGCCCGTAGCGGAGTATACGTTTGTAATTACAATCTATTTTGATGATGGGTACAACAATGTCACTACGGTAAAAATCAAGATATTTCAGGCCATAAGCATTACCAAATGCTTCCCTTCCATCCTCAAAATAACGAATAAAATGACCATGCCAAACAATACCCAAAGGATCTGCCTCGCTGAATTTCACCTCAAGTTCTGTAGTGTGTGTAAGTGTTTTTTTCAAATGGGTGTTTATTTACGCCAGTTTTTCCAGTCCGACTTTATTTCTTTCAGTACGTTTACAAATGTCTTCGCCCAATAGTTTCGAAAACCAAAACCGCCAGACTTACCCTCAACACGTTTTGTAAGCAATACTGTTTTCGATTTCATGTCTACAAATGTTACCCACATAGATGCCTGTTCTCTACCCTTACTCATACCCTCTACAAAAAACATCATACCTACACCTGCATTTCCTTTGAAATCATACTTCTTAACAAGAGCAGCCACTTTTTGTTCATCCAGCAACTGGTACTTATTAGCATCACTTTCAAAAAAATTGCCCTTCAAACTGTTGTTAGCTTTTTCCGTTACGTCAATAGCATACGCCACCTCAGTACGCCTGATGGCATCTGCTACTTTATACCTGTCTTTTTCATTCACAAATAGGCTATTCCAGGCAGGAAAATACTTATCTCGCATCTGGCTATTGGTAATTTCTCCTGCATCCTGCCATTGCACTGCATCACCGATAAATTTAAGCTGAGAAAAATCGAGCCCTAACCATGTTACAGGTGTGTTGTCGTTAAATACATCTGCTTTGTTTTGGGCAAAAGCACCGAGAGAAAACAGCATGGCTGTTAAGAAGAGTATGTTTTTCATGACGCGAAATTTTTAAGACTCCTGTAAAAATATTTTCAGTTCGCAATTTGCAATTTCCTTACCCTTGTTCAATACCCTGCCATGTACAATATGCACATTCAACACTTGGTTTTTAAAACTCACTTCGGTAGTAATCGTATCACCAACTTCCGGCAAATCTATGATATTTAATGCTTTCAGCGCCCCAATAAAACCAACAGGTACTTGCTTGCCAGCCTGTTGTAAACTGTAGCCTGTACCCGCCGCTGCAGTTTGCGCCATATTTTCAACCAGTCCATACTCGGTAAACTTTCCTTCTTCTACAAACAAATGTCCATCCCTCACCGTAAAGTCTGTAACCGACAATCCGCCGTCCGCCTGTATGATATTGTCAACCATTACAAATGGTGGACGCTGGGGTATATATTGCAAAATAGCTTGCTCACTCATTTCTTCCAGAAATCAAAATAATTAAACCATTGTTCAGGGTATTGTTGCAGCATTTTTTCTACCAATGCTGTGTAGTCATCCAACATACGCTCCATCCCGGCAGTCCCCCTACCTTCATAAATCTCACTTTTGAAAGCGTAAAAATGATAATGAAAATTAGTTTCTTTAAACGCAAAAACAAAGCAAACAGGGGCTTTTAGTTTCGATGCCAGTATGAATGGGCCTGCCGGGAAAAATGCTTCCTCCCCCAAAAAATTGTGTTGCATGGTGCGATTGCCGGGCCGGTAGCGGTCTGCATGAAGACATATCAACTCGTTTCTGTTCAATGCGGCAGACATTTCATATATGTGCGACTGGTCTTCTTTAATATAAATGATATTGAAAGAGCGTTTGCTATCATACTGCTCCATATATGCTTTCATTTGTTCACCCTCACCATCATACATCACTATATTTATTTTGGCATTTACCCGTTTCAACAGGTGTCCAGCTGTTTCCCAATTACCTAAGTGTGCACTTACTAGTATTCCACCTTTACCGTCTTTTACCAATTGTTCTATATGCTCAACACCTTCATGTGCAAAAGTCAATTCCTTACCTTGCCCCGACAATACGGCTATTTTATCTACCAGTGTTTGCCCGAATATTAAGAGGTTTTTCTTAATTAAAACAGATGCTTCTTTTGCACTAAATCCCATGCGCTGAATATATAAATAACGCAAAGGTGCAGTTGCAGATTTTACAAACAGGCGATAGTAAAGTGTAACGAAATGTAGTAGCGTGTATGCTGCTTTAAGGCCACCTATTTTCAGTAGCCATACAAATATTCTGTAACCTAAAGGGGTGCCACGTGAACGCCCCTGCCAGGATGCAGTATCAGGCATTAGCAGCTTGTAGTCTGTTTGAAACGTAATCGTAAAAATCCTGCATAGTACTCATTGTCTGAAAATCTTCAGGCTTTACTTTAAAACCAAAGTTCTGCTCAATGACAACCACCAAGTCTATATAGTCAAGGCTATCGAGATCAAGTGTACTTTTTAAGTCAGCTTCAGGTACAATTGTATCCTCTTCCACCTCGAAGTCTTCTACCATGAATGCCTTAATACGGCTTATTATTTCCTGCTGATCCATATTAGTATGAAAACGCCGGGGTTTTACGTTTTATTAATTAAAAGTTTTTCTGCTATAAATAACAGCGTGCAAATGTACTAAACTTATTCGGATTAGCTTTAATGATACCAGCCTAAAAATGCACTTCTATAATGCTGTTCAGAGGTATATTCTGCCCACCTTTTATCTGCAAAAACTTATCAGTTACAGACCATACGGTAGTACTGATGCTCCTTGGCCCTTGCGTTGTTTCAAATGTAATTGTTGTCTTTCCTTTAAACTCGTTTCCCAGACGGGTTGCATACTGTAATTCCTTCTGCCAATGCTCCGTATTATCAACAAATGCGGGCACAATCACATAATTAGATACTTCTTCTTTTGCTATCAGGGTTGCCATCATACACGTTTAACTTTAGTTAAATATACATATTTATTATAAAACAAATGCCCGTGAAAAAAAGTTTTCACGGGCATATATTATTAACAAAGCCGATAAATTTTGTTCAATTATTGGAGCCTCACAGGGAACGTAGCTTCCACGTCAGTTTCGCCACCAGCTGCATCAGGGGTAGTAGCCGCCTTGTTGGTAGGTTCGTGTTTAAGCGTAACTGTAATAGCTCCCTTACCAGCTCCGGCAGTCAGGAATTTGATAGTTTGGTTAAGCGGATTGCCATTACCGTCCTTATTACCCATACCAAAACCTATTGAACCATTCCCTGTTGTAGGATTAGACTGATAAATGAACAAATGTTCATTGCTTTCTTCTTTTACTTCTTTGGTTACATCTTCAGCAGGGTTTTCCTTTTCATTCAGCAGTTCTACTTCTACGTTATACTCCTTATTAGCAGACAGTATGATAGAATCTATTGTTACTGTTCCTTGTGTGGTGCTGCCAAATCCGTTTTCTACTTTGTAAGTAAAAGTCTTGATGCTCATATCGTCCAGCTTGGTAACTTTTAGCCTGACGGTGGTTATCAGCTCCTGCTCTACGGGCTCGGGGGTCGTTACCTTATCTTTTTTACAAGCAGTAAAAGAAAGTGTTGCCAATACTGTAATGAAAGAAAATTTAATAATGTTGCTTTTCATATCAATTGTTGTTTTTTGTTAGTTTTTAAGCTTTTAGTCTGTAAAAATTGAATGGTACTCGTAATCGTACAACTACGTTTGTCCCTGGTTGATTGATAAAATACCTGAATGCATCCAAATAGTCACGGTATTGTTGATTCAGTGCATTGATCACGGTGATGCTTGTATATAAGGGCAGGCCATTAACGTAAAGGGTAGCGCCGCATTGTACATCTAATACAGTGTAGGCTGAAGGCGGTCTCGGATTATCTATCGCATCAAAGTTTGCAGGTATGCGCCATTGATTGAAAACATATCTGCCATCAACACCTATAAAAACATCTTGCACAGCTTTACTGATGTTGAATGTGTATTTAAAACCACCAGATATTCGGTCGGCAGGCATCAATATAAGCAAGTCATTTTGTGTTACATCTCTTGCAAACAGGAAAGATGCTTTCAGATTGACTTCCAATGGTTTTACAATGTTGTATCTAAATGCCACATCAGCGCCGTTCAACCAGGCATTGGTTTGTTTATACCCAAAGCTTTTGAAATACCCCCGTATAGTGAGTATGTCAGCACCCGGACTTAGATAGATAAAATCATTGATATACTGCGTATACAATGACGCTTCAAAGTGCAACTTATCGGGTAGGTTGTAAACAGTTTCAAGATTCAGACTGTATGCTTTTTCGGGTTGTAGATTTTTATCCCCCAACTCTATCCTCGCAGCACTGTGATGCAGCCCGGCGCTGAATAATTCATTGGCTTGTGGCGCGCGCCATGCATTAGCGAGTGTAGCAGTCCATTCCCAATTGGGTTTTATTTTATGCTTCAGTCCAATAGTACCCGATGCATTGCTATAATCAAAATCATATCGCACTATGGCTTGATTATTTCCTTCAGGATTGTACACCTCGTAATGCCTGTAGTCGTAGCGCAAACCTGCTTCCAACGTCAGCTTGCTCCATCGGTATCGTTCTATGGCATACATAGCCACCCCCGGGCTTCGGTAGTTGGGTATAAACAGTCTGTCGCCGTCTAGCATATAGTTTTCCTGATAGATGCCGTCAATACCTATCTTGCCTGTAATACGCCCGATGGCTTTATGGTCAAAATTCAGGTTCAGTGTTTGCGTATTGAGTGTAAGGTTCAACTGTGCCCTGTCGGTATTACCCCTTATCACATCATACTCTTGCCTGAAATTGTGTTGGTAGGCATATATGAGACTGAATGCACCTAATCTGTTGTCTGCATTTAGTTTCAGCTTCAACATGTCGTGGCGAATATGTTGCATAGGGCGGGCAATGTTATAAGTAAACCCTGCATGGATGGTTGGCGTATCACTATTGATGGCAAACAACAAGTCTTTTTCATTGCCTGTATGCGCTCCTCGATATACACCCAATTCTGTATTGAAATGGCTGTAAAACACCTCTGCACCAAAATGGGCTTTCTTATATGCCAGTGTAGCGGAGTAATTACTTTCTCGTGTACCAGTATTAGCTGCCCAATAGCCAGGAATACGATAATTACCCCCTTGCTTAAATGTGCCCTGTACGCGAATACCCAAACCTTTAATGTATTTAAATCCATGCTCAAATACGGCAGATGCAACACCCATACGGTTATTACTAAAACCTGCAAGATTTACTTCTCCGCCCCAACCATGCATAGTACGCACAGCAGATGGCTCTACCAGGACTACACCACCTATTGCATCTGTACCATATCGCACACCTGCAGCGCCTTTCAGTACGGTGATGTTGTTTGCAAGAAACGGATCTATATTCGGAGCGTGTTCGCTACCCCATTGCTGGTCTTCCTGCCTGATGCCATTGTTGAGAATAATGATACGGTTGCCATACAAACCATGTATCACAGGCTTTGCAATCGTTGCACCGTTTGATAATGCGGAAACACCATTTACAGCCTGCAACATATCGCCAAGCGTTTTGCCGCTGTTGGCTGTTATCATAGCACGCTTTAACTGGCTTTTGCTTTGTATAATAGTTTTTGTATGATCATCAACCACTACCACTTCATCTAATTCTTTATCTGTATGCGCAAGGCTGAATTTAAGTGATGCATTCCCCTCTATCTTTAGCTCTCTCACTAAATGCTCGTACCCTGCCGCATGAAAATGGATATGATATGTACCCGCACAGGCATTTGTTATCTGAAACCTGCCATCTTCATCGGTTTCAAATTCACGACGCATCTCGTCTATATATACCGACACAGGAAACAGTGGTTGGTTGTTATGTGTTTCAACTACCCTGCAGCTAACGGTTATATTACAACTATCCTGCGCACTTGCATCATGCAAGGACACTAATAGCCATACCAGAAAGGCTATTAAAAATTTATACACTATCCTGTTTTAATAATAAAGAATATACAGCACCCCTATAGGGCATTGTACCAACAGAGCAAATCAGGAAAGAAAGGTTGGCGGACCGCGCAAATAAGCGGTAGATATGTAGTTGTGAGTATAGGTATTATTAATCAGTGTGTTGTATGATGGATACACCAAGCGTGGTATATGCAGCTTTATAACCTGTACATCATTAATGAAAAGCGGCAGTGCGTAGCTCAAAAAACTACAGTGGTGGTGTTCCGATTCTATCACCAGCCCGTCGGCATCGCTATGGGTGTGTACGGTATCATGGTGGTCGGCAAACAGATGTATGTATTCTTTAGGCGTACTACCAAACAACAGTAGTATGGCAAGCCAAGCAGAAAGAATTATATGTCCTGTTCTTTTTATCAAAGTATATTAGCAATCAGAAACTGACTTGCAAAGATAGGTAATCTCAAATAAAGAAGGCTTATGAGACTATTCAATAGGTATATTACCCTGTTTATCTGTAGTTGCTTCATCATTAGTAATATATATGCCCAACGCCTTAGCGACCCTAATGCCATAGGCTGGTACAATGCTTTCGGCACAGTCTATACCTGTAAGAAACAAAAAACATCTATTTGGCTTGAATACCAATGGCGCAGAGATAATGTCATCATTGACTGGCAGCAATCACTAACCAGAATAGGAATACAATACCACTTTAAAAATGGTGTAAGTGCTTTATTGGGTTATGGCTATATCATTACCTTTCCTTATGGGGACTACCCGGCAGGCAAATACCATATACCTGAACACAGGATATGGCAACAGTTAGCATGGAACGGCAATGTAGGGCGTATAGCTATCAACCATCGACTTCGTTTAGAGCAACGTTTTGTTGGTAAGGCAAATCAGGCAGCCTCTGGATATACTATTACAGATTGGGTGTACCTGAACCGTGTGCGCTATCAGTTGCGTGCCACTATACCTATTAATAACAAAAAGCTGACAGACAAAACCTGGTATACAGCCACTTTCGATGAAGTGTTCATTGGCTTTGGGGAAAATGTAAACCAAAATGTGTTCGACCAAAACCGTATAGGCCTATTGGCCGGTTATCAGTTCAATAAAATGTTGCGGGCAGAGTTAGGGCTCTTTAATCAAACACTGCAACAAGCTGCGATGGTTGGGAGCAAACAAGTATATCAATACAACAGCGGGCTGATAGCGAACGCGTATATTACACTATAGTTTTTCAATAACGCCTGCTATACCCTGCCCACCGCCTACACAAGCGGTAACGATACCGTACTTTTTACCAAGCCTTTCCATATCGTGCAGCATTTGTATGGTAAGCTTTGCGCCACTGCACCCTAACGGATGCCCTAATGCTATGGCTCCACCGTTTATATTTACTATATCAGGGTTCAGTTCCAGTTCGCGTATCACTGCCAGCGATTGTGATGCGAACGCCTCGTTCAGTTCTATTAAATCTATCTGCCCCAGATTCATGCCGGTTTGTTGCAATACTTTTGGCACAGCGGCAACCGGGCCTATACCCATAATGCGCGGCTCAACCCCTGCTACGGCACAACCCACTAACCTGCCCCATGGCTGCAAGCCGAGTTGGTTCATCAGTCTTTCACTCATCACTATTACAAATGCTGCCCCGTCTGATGTTTGAGAAGAGTTGCCAGCCGTTACCGTACCACCTTGTGCAAACACGGCAGGCAGTTTGGCTAATGCTTCCACGCTGGTATCTGCACGTGGCCCTTCATCAGTATCCACTATTATTTCTCTTTCCGTACGTTTATTCTTTTCATTCAGGTACACGTCTTTTACCGTTACAGGAAGTATGCCTTTTTTGAAATAACCCTCTTTGATGGCTGTGATTGCTTTTTGATGAGAGAAGTAAGAAAACGCATCTTGCATATCGCGTGGCACGTTGTAGTCTTTAGCTACCTGTTCTGCCGTCAGCCCCATGCTCAGGTAGTAGTCGCCGTTTTCTTTTACAATATCGTAGTTCGGCATGGTTCGCCAGCCTGCAGTTGGCACAAGGCTCATGCTTTCAGTGCCACCTGCAATGATGCACTCCGCCTGCCTTGTTTGTATTTTTGCAGTAGCAATAGCAATGGTTTCCAATCCAGATGCACAATAGCGATTGACCGTAACGCCGGGTGCATGTTCGCCCACTGCACGGTTGGCTATTATACGCCCTACTTGCAAACCCTGTTCTGCCTCGGGTACGGCATTGCCTACTATCACATCGTCAATCAGTTTGGCATCTAATTGCGGAACGCTTGCCAATAAACCATGTATCACATCTACTGCCAAGTCATCAGGACGATAATTGCGAAATGCACCTCGCTTAGATTTTGTTACTGCTGTACGGTAGCCCGCTATGATGTATGCTGATTGCATGTAAAGTCAAAATTAAAAAGTCAAAAATCAAAAGACTGCTCTACTAAAGTTACCAAATATACCGATGAATGTATTGTTAAACTATCCATAAGCAGTACTGATAGATGTATAAGCCACATACTTACGGAATGGTGTAATTTTACACCATGAAAAAGACAGTAGTTTTAGGCGCATCTGAAAACCCTGCACGATACAGCAATATGGCTACACAAAGGCTACGAGCGAATGGGCATCCCGTAGTGGCCATCGGTAGCCGTGAGGGTAAGATTGCGGATGTTGACATTATCAAAGAACACCCTGCTATGGATGATGTAGATACTGTAACACTCTACCTGAACCCTGCCAATCAGCAACCTTACTACGACTATATACTATCACTCAAACCCAAGCGTGTTATCTTCAACCCCGGTACTGAAAACGAAGAACTGGAAACGATGGTTGAGGCACAAGGTGGCAAAGTGATGGAAGCATGTACCTTGGTGTTATTGAGTACTGGGCAGTATTAAGCCCCTCCCGCCCTCGCACAAGGGGAGGTGTCGAAATTCAATACAGAAATATAATAGCATAAAAGCCTTATGTAATGATGACTGCACTCAATACACTTCCTCCCCTTGGGGGAGGTTAGGTTGGGCTTTTTTGATAAACCCATGGCAATTGAGCTATGGGTTTGTTGTATCTTAGAGGTAAGATGCCCAAACCACAACCCATACAAATATCCATACCCAACCCTTGTACAGAGGATTGGAGCAAAATGACACCTGCCGAGCAAGGACGCTTTTGCAGCAGTTGCCAAAAATGTGTGGTGGACTTTAGGGGGTTTAGTGACAGGCAGTTGTACGAATACATGCAAGCATACAAAACGCAACAAGTATGTGGCAGGTTTTACGACACCCAGCTCAACCGCACTATACACATACCACCACAACCACATAGTGCATTATACAGGCATTTTATTGGCTTAGGGCTTACGTTGATATTAGCGCAAATACCAGTAGAGGAAGCTAAGGCAAAAGCTCCGTACTCTTTCACATCAATTATCAATAACAACTCTATACAAGAAGAAAATACAAATGGAGATAGTATTACAATAAAGGGAAGAGTATTAGATGATAAAAGAGAACCCTTATTAGGTGCATTGGTTGAGCTTTATAACGGGGAAAATAAACTAAAAGGTGATGTTGCAAATGAAGATGGTTATTTTTCTATAACTATAGATACGGTACATAAAAACAAAGATCTAAAACTAATTATTAGATATACAACATTTACAACAAAGACTATTATATGCTCAAAGGATAGTTTGCAGGAGTATAATAATATCTCAATGGAACTTGATGAAAATGTAATGACAATGGGGATTATAACGATAGATTATAAAGTCCCCTTACTTCTTGAAGGCAACACCCGTATCATCACAAGCGAAGAAATAGAGAAAGGCGCTTATTGATAAATTATCAATACACTTCCTCCTCTTGGGGGAGGTCAGGTGGGGCTAATAACTATGCCCCATCCACAGCGCACCGCTGATGCTATCACGGTTCGCACCCGTTACACTACTTAGTACATTTGTTTCTTCGCGCCAGCGTAGTGCCCCTATCAGCGCCATTACTACCGCTTCCTTATACATCACCATATCTGCATCAGGTACTATTACATTAACCTGTTGTTGCGATAATGCTTGTTGCAACTTTTCTATTAAAAAACTATTGAATGCACCACCACCTGTTACCAACATTTGTGCCTGTTCTTTACCACATGGGTATTGCTTTACTGCATTCGTCACCTGCTCTGCTATATGCAGCACCATGGTATGCAGCAAGTCGGCTGTATCATGTTCACTCTCCAACAAGGCAGGGAAAGCCATATTCACCGCCACCTCGTTACTCAACGATTTCGGGGCTTGTCTTGTATAGTATTCGTTTTTATTCAGGTGCAGCAATACATCCGTTTGCAATCTGCCGCTTGCCGCAAGACTGCCGTTTTCATCGTATGCTTTGCCTGCTTTTTGCGCCAATGTATTCAGCACTTGGTTGGCAGGACATACATCAAAAGCCAGTGGGTTACCATCGTGTGGTACGGTGATGTTGGCAATACCACCAATATTCAAGTGGTAATCGTACTGACCAAAGAGTAACTTATCGCCAATAGGTACTATCGGTGCGCCTTGCCCGCCCAATGCCACATCCAACGCCCGCAAATCGCTGATAACGGGTAAACCCGTAATAGCTGCTATCGTTGCTCCATCGCCTATTTGTGTGGTAGTATGGTTAGCAGGCTCATGTAATACCGTATGACCGTGAGAAGCTATAAATTGTACTTGTAGTTCTATTTGTTTGTCTGTAATAAACTTATTGACAGCCTCTCCCATCCATCTGCCATAAGCAGTATGCAGTCTTAAAAATTCTGGAACTGACAACTGTTGTGCGTGTTTCAGGTTATGTGCCCATTCATCGGTATAGGATATGCAATCTGCCGACAGTATCTGGTACGTCCATTGCCCGCGCACTTCTTCCAGTTGCACAAATGCAATATCCAATCCATCCAACGAACTGCCCGACATCAGGCCAATAACCTTATAAATCATGGCTGCGAAATTAGTTGATTTGTAGACTTGTTGGTTATGTATTGAGAATTGCACTACACAAGAAAGGCTGCCATAAACAGCAGCCTTTCTTTGTGTGTGTTTTAAGAATATTATACTTATGCCATTTCTTTCTTCATAGCGGCAGCCATTGTTTTACCTATATCAGCAGGGCTTGCCACTACGTGTATACCACACTCTGCCATTATCTTCATCTTAGCAGCTGCTGTATCTTCTGCACCACCCACAATGGCACCCGCATGTCCCATACGACGGCCTGGAGGAGCAGTTTGTCCTGCTATGAAACCTACAACCGGTTTGCGCATATTGTCTTTCAGCCAACGGGCAGCTTCTGCTTCCATGCCACCACCTATTTCACCAATCATAATGATACCTTCCGTTTCAGGATCGTTCATCAGCATTTCTACCGCTTCTTTAGTAGTAGTACCTATGATGGGGTCTCCACCTATACCAATAGCCGTTGTAATACCAAAGCCCGCTTTCACGGCTTGGTCTGCTGCTTCATACGTCAACGTACCACTTTTAGATACGATGCCGATTGTACCTTTCTTAAAAATGAAGCCCGGCATGATGCCCACTTTCGCTTCATCAGCTGTTATAACCCCGGGACAGTTAGGCCCTATTAAGCGGCAATCTTTACCACGCAGATAGTCGCGCGCTTTTACCATATCCTGCACAGGGATACCCTCTGTAATACAAATAATAACTTTGATACCTGCATCGGCAGCTTCCATGACTGCATCTGCAGCAAAAGCTGGCGGTACAAATATGATAGATACATCCGCACCTGTTGCATTTACGGCATCCAGCACAGTATTAAAGACAGGACGGTCAAGATGCGTAGTGCCACCTTTGCCCGGTGTGATACCACCTACTACGTTGGTGCCATACTCTATCATCTGCCCGGCATGGAAAGTACCTTCTGTACCTGTAAAACCCTGTACTATTACTTTAGAATTTTTATTGACTAAAACAGCCATTGGAATATTATTTTTTTTGTAACGGTGGCAAAAATAAGGTTAAATCGGGTAAATAGGTAATTATCTTATAAGTAGCCCGGAATGCCTACCAGTAAAGGCTTTTTATATTAATGAAATTTCCATGACAATTTTTTTGTCATTCATTCCAACCTTTTAAACAATTTCTTCGTCTAAATATACATCAAGCGA
>CALESY010000145.1 GCA_937919945.1 uncultured Chitinophagaceae bacterium
GAAAAAAATTTTTATTTTTAATACTTAGAAAGGTTATAATTTTTTCTAATTGATAAACAATAATGTATGAGAGGCGTTAACAGAGTCATGCTGATTGGTAATCTTGGACGCGACCCGGACTTACAATACTTGGAAGGAAATATTGCAGTAGCCAAATTCCCTCTCGCAACTACCGAAACCTTTAAAGACAAAAACGGCAACCTTGTCTCGCAAACAGAATGGCATACGGTTGTGTTATGGCGCGGATTGGCAGAGCTTGCACAAAAATACCTGCACAAAGGTAGTTTAGTATTTATTGAAGGGCGCCTGCGTACCCGTACTTGGGAAGATAAAGACAAAAACAGACGTTTCAGTACCGAAATAGTAGGAGACAACCTTGTGATGCTGGATAAACGCAAAGAAAATGGCGACTTCCCCCATCCTCCAGGCGAGTCAAGTGATATTACAGCTCCAGATATAAGCTACGACCCTAATATGGGAACTACAAAAGACGATTTGCCGTTCTAAAAACAATAAATAATTCTAATATTAAAGGAAAGAAGTTTTTTATTTCTTTCCTTTTTTTAATTTTGGAGAGTCACCAAACCGAGCGACAAATTGGAAAGTACATCCGAAGGAGATACGACATTACTGACTTTATTGCTGCAGGCATCAGCCGAGGCTTTTTCTGCTACTAATATCACCATTCTCATTATAATAATCTTAATCTTATTGCTGCTTACCGCCATTACAGCCGGTGCTGAAACAGCCTATTTTTCACTAACCGCTAAAGACATTAACTACCTGAAAATAAAAGAAGAGCAAAGTGCACGCCAGACATTGAACCTGTTGGAGCAACCTAAACAACTGCTGGCAACTATTCTTGTAGCTAATAACTTTATTAATATAGCCATCGTAATAGCAACTAATCTATTGGTAAACCAATTACTGCCTGAGAACATCAGCGTTATGTTATCGTTCTTTATACAGGTAGTAGCGGTTACATTTCTGTTGGTACTGTTTGGCGAGGTATTGCCCAAGGTATATGCCACGCAAAATAACCTGAAGATGGCATTGTTCTCAGCACCCGTACTCAGGATAATGAATAATATATTCCGTCCGGTGAGCAATATGCTGGTATCATCTACCAACTACATAGAAAACAAACTGGGCAGCAAACCTGCTAACAATATCAGCAACGAAGATTTCGAACACGCTATTGAACTGACGGTGGGGCATACTGCTACCCGTGAAGAAGTAAACATTTTTAAAGGCATCCTGAAATTCGGCAATATTACTGCCAGGCAGATAATGCGTACACGTATGGATGTTAGTGGCATTCCATACGAACTCACTTTTCCTGAGGTACAAAAGCTGGCTATTGAAGTAGGTTACTCACGTATGCCTGTTTATAAAGAAAGCCTTGACAAGGTTGCAGGTATCATCCATACCAAAGATTTTCTGCCACATACTGAAGATGAAAACTTTGACTGGCACACATTGATACGCCCAGCTTACTTTGTACATGAGGGGAAATTTATTGAAGACCTGTTGAAAGAGTTTCAACAAAAACGTATGCACTTTGCAGTGGTGGTAGATGAGTTTGGAGGCACATCAGGTATAGTGACATTGGAAGATATCATGGAAGAAATCATCGGTGATATTAAAGATGAGTTTGATGAAGACGACCTGCACTTCAAAAAAATAGACGATAGTAATTTCATCTTCGAAGGAAAGACACTCATCAACGATGTAGCGCGTATGATTGGTTTGCCATCAGATACGTTTGAAGATGTACGTGGAGAGAGCGATTCGCTGGCTGGACTGATACTGGAAATATCAGGTAAATTTCCTGCCGTCAATGAAACGGTGAGTTATAAACACTTCGATTTTACAGTGCTGAATCTTGATAAGATGCGCATACAACGTGTGAAGCTCACTATTAATAACGAAGAAGAGGAAGAAGCATAGCTTATTCTGTCACAATAATCTGCATCAAAGACTGTATTTCATCTGCTTTTGCGTCTTCGCGCTTATAGCGGTAGCATAGTGCCAGTTCTTCCAGCATTTTGAATATCACTCGCTTAGATTGTAGCGGAGCCATATAAGCCTCTTTATCTGTTGCATTAATCTTACGCAGGTAAGTATCTACATCTTTCTGTGTGTAAACCATACCATTCAGCGGGTCAACATAAAACTGTATTTGTTGCACAGCGTCATCGTCCTGGCGGAAGAAATGATGAAGCGTATCAATATATGCAAATACAAACTGGCGTGGCAGTTCTATTGCAAAGATGGGTATATCCAACAACTCACACAATGCAAGGTATAGCACGCCAATAGAGTATGCATTGCCTTGTTTGCTTTCCAATACCTGATTGATGAAAAAGTATTTAGGGTCGCGCTCTGTAAGCTCATGCCCCTGTAGTTTGTAGTAGTTGTACAGAATGCTGTTAAACACATTCACCTGCTCAAGTGGTGTCAGATAGTTATTCAGCTCAAGCCATATATTACGACGTATCTGGTCGAACTGTGTAAGTATTGATGGTATGTTTAAATCAGGAAACTGGTACTTAGCTACTAGTATAGCACCACGAAGCAATTCAGGATTTTTTGAGCGGCTCCATTCAAGGAATTCTTCTTGCAGATCATTGAAATGAACGCGGTGTATCAGCAGTTCTATGCGTTCCTGTATGCTTTCATCAACGGTTACTTCCCATAGCTGCTCAAGGTTTGGGATGATTTCACGGCCATAGTGCAGCAACTTCTCTGCAACGGTATCAAAGACCTCATCATCGGGGTCGTCAATCAGTTGCAACAATGCACGTATTTCTTTATCGGCCTGCATCATCCGTTTATCTTGTTCTGTCAGTATTAAGGTACACCAATTTTATGATTTTCCTTTCTTTGCTCTGGCAGTTTTTTTAGGCGGATTGGCTTTCAATTCTTCGATGATAGCTTTCACTTCCTCTATGGTAAGATTGGCCGCAGTTTCCAATTTGTCTTTCGGAATTTTGTAATTGCGTAAGCCTTGTTTTATGTATGGGCCGTAAGGGCCTTTCAGTATTTTTATTTTCTCTTTCTCAAATATTTTGATGGTACTCTCCGCTGCCGCTTTGCGTTTTTCCTCTATTAGCGGAGCTACTTCTTCCAATTCAACGGTATAGGGGTCCATCTCTTTTTTCAGCGAATAGAATTTACCATCGTGCTGTGCATATGGCCCGAAACGACCTATGTTTACTACTACATCCACACCTTCAAACAAACCCAGAGTGCGTGGTAGTTTAAATAGCTCCATCGCTTCATCAAGGCTGATGGTTTCTATACTTTGATTGGTACGTAGCTTTGCGAAGCGTGGTTTTTCTTCATCTTCAGTAGTACCTATTTGCACCATCGGGCCAAATCGTCCAAGGCGTGCAAATACAGGTTTACCTGTTGCAGGGTCAGTTCCCAGTTCGCGTTCACCCTTTGCCCTTCCAGCATGCTCCATAGTATGCTCTACAGACTGATGAAATGGCTCATAAAAGCTAGCTATCACTTTATTCCACTGCTCTTTACCTTGTGCTATCTCATCAAACTCCTCTTCAATCTTAGCTGTAAAGCTATAGTCCATTATATTATTGAAGTGCTCACTCAAGAAGTCAGTTACAACCATCCCCAAATCTGTAGGGAATAATTTGTTGCGTTCTGCCCCTGTATTTTCAGACTCTTTCTTTTCGGTTACTTCATTGTTTTTAAGCGTCAGTATTTCATACTCACGTTTCACACCCTCTTTCTCTCGTTTCTCTACATAGCCACGTGCCTGTACAGTACTGATTGTTGGTGCGTATGTTGATGGGCGGCCAATGCCCAGTTCTTCCAACTTCTTTACCAGAGAGGCTTCCGTGTAGCGTGGGGCAGGGCGTGTAAAACGCTCTGTAGCATTCATCTCAGTTAGATTCAGTGATTGACCAACCGACAGCGGAGGTAGCATACCTTCATTTTCATCTTCGCCATCTTCCTCGTCTTTACCTTCAGTATATACTTTCAGAAAACCATCAAAACGAATAACCTCACCCGTTGCAGTTAATGGGTCAGGTTGAGATGATACATTGATTTTGGCGATAGTACGCTCCAGTTGTGCATCTGCCATCTGGCATGCCATTGTACGTTTCCATATCAGGTCATACAGGCGTTGTGTATCCGTATCACCTATTGATGTGGTATTCATATCTGTCGGGCGAATAGCCTCATGTGCTTCCTGTGCAGACTCGTTTTTATTCTGGAACTTTCTTTGTTGATAATATTTATCACCGTATTGGTTTGTGATAGCTCCGCGTATGTTATCCTGTGCAGTTTCAGACAGGTTTACCGAGTCTGTACGCATATAAGTGATGTGTCCGTTCTCATACAACTTCTGCGCTATCAGCATGGTTTTGGATACCGAATAACCTAGCTTACGACTAGCTTCCTGTTGTAGGGTAGAGGTAGTAAACGGTGCCGCTGGAGATTTTTTGCCGGGCTTCACCTGTACATCACTAACAGTGTAGGTAGCGTTTATGCAACGCTGCAAATATGTTTTGGCAGTTGCAGAACCCTTCATTTTATCTGGGCCTTCTGCCTTAAAGCTAACTTTCTTGTTATTAATATCAGGTGCTGTAAAAAAAGCTTCTACCTTAAAACTGCTCTCTGCTCTAAATCTTGTTATTTCGCGCTCACGCTCTACAATCAACCGCACCGCAACCGATTGTACACGACCTGCAGACAAGTTGTTGCGCATACTCATCTTACGCCACAGGATGGGAGATATTTCAAAACCCACTATACGGTCTAATACACGGCGGGCTTGCTGTGCATTCACCAGGTTCATATTTACCGTACGCGGTTTCTCAACTGCTTTTTTGATGGCAGGCTTGGTGATTTCATGAAAAACAATGCGTTTGGTAGTTGCCGGGTCTAGATTCAGCACCTCGCACAAATGCCATGATATAGCTTCTCCCTCACGGTCCTCATCGGTAGCCAGCCATACTTCATCAGATTTCTTAGCCAGCGATTTAAGTTCTTTTACAACCTTCTCTTTATCTTCAGAAACGATGTATTTGGGTTTAAAACCATTATTGATATCAATACCCATATCCTCTTTCTCAAGGTCGCGGATGTGGCCATAGCATGACTTCACCTCAAAATCTTCACCCAGTATTTTTTCAATCGTTTTAGCCTTTGCCGGAGACTCAACTATCAGCAGGTTTTTTGCCATTCTCAGTTAAATTCTTTTCTCTTTTACACAACAACAAAAATGCAGTTGTAGTTTTTTCGGATGTGTGCAATAATAAACTATTGTTTTGTAAAAAAAGAAAAAGGGTAACGTTTTCGTTACCCTTTTCAAGTTATATTAAACTTTACAAATATTAGTGAGCTACCACGAAACGGTTAGTTACGCGTTGGCCATTAGCTTCTACAGTGTAGAAGTATATACCATTTGTAAGATTAGCTGTAGAGAATTTAGCAACACCAGATGCTACTGTACCCATATTCTGAGAAGCAACCAGTTGACCCATAGTATTCAGGATGCTAACTTTAGTTTCAGCCATCATGTTTGTACCAAATGTTATAGCAACTTCGTCTTTAGCAGGGTTTGGAACAGCTTTAACATCAGCTTTCAGAGGCTCTGCATTAGCTACGTTAACTGCCCAGCAATCAGTACATTTTACAAATGCACCCATGTTGATGAACTCCTGATCGAAATCATTAGTATTGTAAATTTCGATAAGTATAGTTGGAGTGTAGCTGTTAGTATCTGTAGAGAACATGATAGCAGAACCGCTTCTGTCTGTCAGAGACGTGTAATAATATGGCATAGCACCATTAGCAGTAGAAGCACCAGCCAAAGGCATGAAGCGGTGGCGTGATGTTACTGAGTCAACATTTTTAGTCCAAGTATCGCCAGATTTGAATGTACAAGTTACAGCGAAACGACGAGTGCCGGCAGGTATTGCTAAGCCACCAGGTACTTTGAAGCGGAAAGTTTTAACAGTAACAGTGGTACCTTGTGCAGTATCACGGTCTGCGTCTGTCAAAGGTTCTTTCCAGAAAGCACGAGTACCACCTGCAGGTGCAAATGCTGAACGACCAACACTGTCAGCATATACAGGAGCAGAAGCCCATAATGTATCTGCAGTAGTGTATTGAGGCACTTTTGTGCCATAGTTTGCATTTGTTTTGGCCATGTAATAAGTAATATTATCCATAGGCACAACAGAGAAAATGAAAGTATCAACAACGCTTGTAGGCCTTGAACTCATTTTAACATAAGCACCCCTTACTTCAACAGAGTCAATATTGTAACTATTCCATGAATTGATACGAATATCGCCTGTAAAACCACCTGGATCGTTTAATGGCTGAGAACCGATAGGGTCAATAACTTGCGCTATAGATGTGAAGTTAATTGTACCTAAACCAGTATTGAAGCGCTGTCTAACTGTAGAGTCGAACCAAATCGGGAAAACGAAATCGTTGTTATCCAACGCATTAGACAAAACTAACTGATTGATTGCATTGTAGTGGTTGTACCAACGATTATTGCCAGCTGTAGTTTTGTTTGCAGAAACAGAAGCAGGTGCAGGTATCATTTTTAAATCCCTGTTCACTTCCATTTTCTTCACAGTCTTATTTCCCTTAACAACAAATGGAATACCAACCTCCCTTTGTTGGGCATCAGCTCCGATAGCGATAACGCCCGCACACATGAGTAAAAATAATTTTTTCATTGCAATGTTTTTTTAAATAGTTGACGTAAAAGTAATTAAATCTTGTTAGTAAACGTCAAAAAATTTGCCAAAAATATGCTTGCCGAAACTTGATATGCATTTTTATACACTACCATGACAATAAAAAAGGTTTCTTTTAGCTACAAATAGGCTTTATTTTTGCGCGGTTAATAATATATATGCTGCCAGCGTTTGACAACACGGAGATTGCCTTCAAATACCGTTCAGATAAAGATTTAAAACAAGCTCGCTTTTTATTTTCTTCCATGGGGTCGCCTACACTCACTTCGTTGGGAATGTGGGCTACCAAGCTTGCTATGGGTTGGAACCTACCTGTAAAAGGGCTGATTAAAAGTACCATATACCAGCAGTTTTGCGGTGGCGAAACGATGGAAGAAGCTGCAAGTGTAGCCAATGTATTGGCAAAATACAAAGTAGGGGTAATACTGGATTATGGCGTGGAGGGTAAACAAGGCGAAGAAGAATTTGACAAGGCTGTGCCTGAGTTTGTAAAAGCCATTAAGTATGCAGCTTCTCAGCAAAACATCCCCTTCATCAGCATAAAAGTGACGGGGTTTGCACGGTTTGGCTTATTGGAAAAACGACATACAGGTACACAACTTACTACTGATGAACAAGCTGAATGGGACAGGGTATATAATCGGATACTAACTATTTGCAAAGTTGCTCATGAGAGCAACATCATGGTGCTGATAGATGCCGAAGAAACATGGATACAAAACCCCGTTAATGACCTTGCCAATGCTATGATGGCCTTATTCAATAAGGAAAAGGGTTTGATATTCAATACGTTCCAAATGTATGCACACGCTACACTGGCATACCTGAAACAGTCTTACGAAGATGCTGCAAAAAAAGGATATATACTGGGTGCTAAATTGGTACGTGGCGCCTATATGGAAAAAGAGCGGGAGCGTGGCATGAAAATGGGATACCCATCACCCATACAACCTGACAAAGCCAGCACCGACCGAGACTATGATGCGGGGGTACTATTCTGCTTGGAGAGACTTGATAAAATTGCCGTGTTTGTAGGTACGCACAACGAAAAAAGCTGTATGCTGGCAGCTACATATATGGATGAACATGGTATTGCACATAATACCCCAAAAGTATATTTCTCTCAGCTTTACGGCATGAGCGATAATATATCTTTCAATCTGGCAGATGCAGGATATAATGTTGCCAAATACCTGCCATACGGTCCTGTAAAAGACGTAATTCCTTACCTTATGCGCCGCGCACAAGAAAATACATCTGTTGCCGGACAAACAGGTCGAGAGCTATCGCTTATCAACAAAGAAATAAAACGCAGGAAGTTATAAAAGAAAAGCCCGGAACATTCCGGGCTTTTCTTTTATAACGTCTTATGATTCTTATTTTTCAATGACGTAAACGTCTTCATTATTGCGTTTCAACAAGTATTGTTCGCGTGCGTATTGCTCCAAACGTTGCGGATTGCTAATCATATCTTCATGTTCGCGTTCCATTTTAGCTATTTCCTTGTTCAGGTAAGCAATATGGTCCTTTGTATCCTGCAACTCTTTTTTACGTGCCTGCATGGAGCGTACATCGTTCTGGTCGAAGAAAAACATCCATACCGCAAAGGCTGCTGCTGTCAGCAGAAACTTATTGGTAAGTATGCCCCATGCTTTTTTCATTACACCTGTTTTTACAATTACTAAGTTAACCTAATTACTGTTTATAAACAATTAGTTGCCAAACTTCAACGCTTTGGTTGGATAGTAAGCTGTAGAACCCAGTTCTTCTTCTATACGTAAAAGCTGGTTGTACTTAGCCATACGGTCACTACGAGAAGCAGAACCTGTTTTTATCTGTCCGCAATTCAGTGCCACAGCAAGGTCAGCTATAGTATAGTCTTCTGTTTCTCCACTGCGATGGCTCATGATGGTATTGTAGCGGGCATGTTGCGCCATTGTTACTGCCTCGATAGTTTCAGTAAGCGTACCTATCTGGTTTACTTTAACCAACAAGCCATTACCCACACCTTCTTTGATGCCTCTTTCCAAACGGGTTACGTTTGTTACAAACAAATCATCCCCTACTAATTGTACTTTGCTGCCAATAGCATCTGTCAGCATTTTCCATCCTTTCCAGTCGTCTTCAGCCATACCGTCTTCTATGCTTACTATCGGGTATTTTTTACACCACTTAGCCCAGTATTCTACCACTTCCTCGCTGCTCAGTTTGGCGCCACTGCTTTTGTGGAAGATGTATTTCTTGGTTTTCTCGTCATACAGTTCGCTGATAGCTGCATCCATTGCAATAGCAACTTGTTCGCCCGGTTTGAAGCCAGCTTTCTCTATTGCTTTCAGCACGGTTTCTATAGCCTCCTCATTGCTTTTAATTTCAGCAGGTGCAAAACCGCCCTCATCGCCTACATTGGTATTACATTTTTTATCTTTCAGTACCGCTTTTAAGTGGTGAAATATTTCTACGCCCCAACGCAGCCCCTCGCTGAAGCTTGGTGCACCTACAGGCATCACCATAAACTCCTGAAAGTCTATTTTATTATCAGCATGCGCGCCACCATTAAGTATGTTCATCATAGGTACAGGCAGTGTTTTGGCATTTGCGCCACCTACATAACGATACAGGCTGAGTCCTGTTGCCTGTGCAGCCGCTTTGGCAGATGCAAGGCTAACAGCCAGTATTGCATTTGCACCAAGTTTAGCTTTGTTAGCAGTGCCATCAATATCCAGCATTGCATGGTCTATACCGCGCTGGTCTGTTACATCCCAGCCATATAGTTCTTCGGCTATTTTATCGTTAACATTGTTTACTGCCTTCATTACGCTCTTGCCCAAGTATTGCTTTTTGTTGCCATCGCGCAGCTCCACCGCTTCATGTTTGCCTGTGCTGGCACCTGAAGGTACAGCAGCACGCCCCATATGGCCATCGCTGGTGTGTACATCAACTTCTACTGTAGGATTGCCACGGCTATCTAATACCTGGCGCGCAATAATGTTGGTAATAAAACTCATATATATCTTGATTGTTTAATTCGGGTGCAAAGATAATCCTTAACACATATTATTTATGTTAAAAAGAGTATGGTGGGCACTCAATATTTGTTGCATTTTGTTGCATTTTTAATGAAAACTTACTTTTTGCAACAATTTAGGCGTCAAAATAGCGGTTCATAAAAAAGAACTTTATAATAACAAAAATACGTAATTATATTGACAATTAGGTTTTATAAAGACTAATGATATTCATTTTCCTGTTTTTGAAATGCTGATATACTGTACGTTTAGAAATTCTCGTTGCGAGATGATACTTGGAATAAGTTTATGGAGATGCTTAATTTGCAACATGAAAAAACCTAAAGCTAATAACATGAACGCTAATACAAACTCCAAAGTAGCTATAACACTATGAGTGGCTGCTATGATCATTCAATTTGTATCATACAACAAACGTATAAAGAGTTTAGAACAGGAAATAAAAGTAGAAGCCACGAAAAACAATTTCCTTTTAAGGCAATTTGAAAACCAAGCGGTACCGTACGACAGTGTGGTTGTAAATAACGATACGGTTTCATTTTACAAAAATGGTACCCTCTCTGGCAGGTCTGTTAATGAGGGGGAGTAGATTGGCTAAAAAAAGTATACAATAGTCAGAACTAATATGATAAAGGGTATAATAACCCCTTTGTTACGATTTGAACTCAGCTTTTACTGATCTTCTTTCCTACATACATTTATTCCCAACAGTTAATAAATCTTAATGGCATTGTAAGTGGTGGGGTATTGTAGTATGTTTATTGCCATGTCGCCAGTTGCTAATAAACGTATTGCTTCCATAGATGTTCTCAGGGGTATTGTGATGGTCATCATGGCACTCGACCATACGCGCGATTATTTCAGCAATTTCCCATACAACCCTACCGATTTAGAACATACCAACGCCGCCATGTTCTTCACCCGATGGGTAACGCATTACTGCGCTCCTATTTTTATTTTTCTATCCGGCACCAGTGCCTATTTATCACTCAGTAAAGGCAAAACAAAAAAACAGGCATCCGTCTTTTTACTACAACGTGGTTTGTGGTTGCTGTTGTTAGAGCTAACCATTGTACGCTTTGGCTGGTTGTTCAATCTTGCTGTAACCGATATGGTAGGGCAGGTAATTTGGGCCATCGGGTGGAGCATGGTATGCCTTGCAGGGCTAATTCATCTGCCACGTTGGGCTATACTTTCATTCAGCTTGCTATTGATATTCGGGCATAATGCATTAGATGGCATCAAAGCGGAAACCTTTGGCGATAACGCACTTTACTGGCGGGTGCTGCACGAGTTTGGCTATACCAAACTGGGCGATGGCATAGGGTTCATGGTGATATATCCGCTTGTGCCCTGGGTGGGTGTAATGGCAACAGGCTACGTGTTAGGTGTTATAATGCAGCAGGAAGAAAAAATGAGAAACCGAATGCTCTATACGTTGGGTATTACAGCTATCGTCTTGTTTATAGCATTGCGCTACACCAACCTCTATGGCGATGCCAGCCAATGGCAACCACAACGGACAGGCTGGTTTACAGTTTTGAGTTTTATCAATTGCAGCAAATACCCGCCATCACTGCTGTATCTCTTAATGACTATTGGACCTGCATTAGTAGCATTGCCATTGCTGGAGCGTATTAATAATACCGCTACAAGGTTTTTCACTGTCTTCGGGCGAGTGCCTATGTTTTATTATATACTCCATATATACCTGATACACACTATGGCATTGGTTATAGCATTGTTCATGAGCATACCCGCCAATTACTTTACGGGCGATAATGTATTTGGTGCAAAACCGGGTTGGGGTTTCGATTTGCCAATGGTCTATGTATTCTGGCTATTGACAATAGCCCTGCTATACCTGCCGTGCAGGTGGTTTATGTTTGTAAAGATGAACCACAAAAAATGGTGGCTCAGTTACATCTGATTATTTACCAAATTTCTTCTTCAGCATACTCAGCGCATCGTTCATATTCATATTGCTCGTATCGGCTTCTTTGCGTGGTTGTTGTGTGCGTGGCTGATTATTACTCCTCGCTACTCTTGCAGGTGCTTCCATTGTCTGCTTAATGGATAGTGATATACGCTTGCGTACTGCATCTACTTCAAGCACTTTTACTTGTACCTGTTGGTTTAGTTTCAGCGCTTCGTTAGGGTCTGTTATATATGTGTGCGATATTTCAGAAACGTGTACCAGCCCATCCTGCTTTACCCCAATATCTACAAATGCGCCAAAGCGGGTGATGTTGGTTACTACACCCGGTACTATCATACCTACATGTACATCTTCTATGCTGTATATGTTGGCAAACTCAAAAGCCTGTGCTTCGCTCCGAGGGTCCAGCCCTGGCTTTTTCAATTCGTTCAGTATGTCTTTGATGGTGTGTTCACCAATAGTATCGTTAATATATTTCTTGGTGTCTAATTGTTTTATTGCACCTTCATTGCCTATAAGCGTTTTTACATCCAACCCTAAATCTGCAGCCATCTTTGCTACTACGTCATATACTTCGGGGTGTACTGCACTTGCATCCAATGGGTTGTCGCCCTCTTTTATACGCAGAAAGCCCGCGCACTGCTCGTATGCTTTATTGCCCAATCGGGGTACTTTTAATAATTGTTTACGAGATGTAAAGCCACCTATTTCATCGCGATGTTTTACAATGTTTTCAGCTATAGACGGGCCTATGCCGCTAACATAACTTAACAGGTGTTTGCTGGCAGTATTCAGGTTTACGCCCACGAGGTTCACACAGCTTACTACTGTTTGGTCAAGGCGTTCTTTAAGGCGCACCTGATTTACATCGTGCTGATATTGTCCAACACCTATACTCTTAGGGTCTATCTTTACCAGTTCAGCCAATGGGTCCATCAGCCTGCGCCCTATGCTTACCGCACCGCGTACCGTAATGTCTTGGTCTGGAAATTCTTCTCTTGCTATCTCTGATGCTGAATAGATAGACGCACCATCTTCATTTACCAAAAATATGGGTAAGCTGAGGTTTAGTTTTTTGATGAACTGTTCCGTTTCTCTACCTGCTGTTCCATCGCCCACAGCTATGCTTTGTATATCGTATTGCTTTACGAGGTTGCGTATAGTCTGCTCTGCACTTGCCAACCTGCCGGGTTCGTGTATATAAATCAGTTCCGTTTTTTTCAGGCTGCCTTTATCATCAAGGCATACTACTTTGCAGCCTGTACGATAGCCGGGGTCTATTGCTAGTAAGCGTTTACCACCCAGTGGAGAGCTTAGCAATAACTGACGAAGATTCTCTGCAAATACATTGATAGCTTCCTCGTCGCCTTTTGTTTTCAATGCCATCCGGAACTCGCTTTCAAGACTTGGCTGCAGTAAACGCCTGTAGGCATCTTTGCCTGCTTTAGCTACTTGTTCGCCCGCGTAGTTGTTGGCTTTTACATATAGCTTTTCGATGATGGCAAGCGCGTCTTCTTCTACAGGTGCAATGCTCATACGCAGCACACCTTCCATGAAACCACGCATTACAGCCATTATGCGATGTGATGGTATTTTATGAATGGGTTCAGAGAAGTCGTAGTAGTCTTTATACTTAATACCTTCTGCCTCCTTATCTGCCAATACCTTACTTTGTACGGTTGCACTGTCTTCAAACAGTTTACGCATTTTGGCACGTACAGTTGCGTCTTCATTAATGATTTCAGCAATAATATCTCTTGCACCTTGCAGTGCATCTTCAGCAGTCTTTACATTTTCTGTAATGTAATTAGCAGCTTCGTCAAGCGGTATGGTATTGCCTTGTTCAAGTAGTAATAATGCCAATGGCTCAAGTCCGTTTTCGCGGGCAGTTTGTGCTTTGGTTTTGCGTTTGGGTTTGTAGGGAAGGTAAATATCTTCGAGTGCCGCTAATGTAGTAACGGCGTTTATTTTTTCTTGCAGGGCTTCGGTCATTTTGCCCTGCTCTGTTATAGTCTTTTCTATAAAGGCTTTCCTGTCTGTAAACTCTTGCTGAAACTTTGCTTCGTCTTGTATGGCTTGTATCTGTACCTCGTCGAGCGCGCCTGTTTTGTCTTTGCGGTAGCGGGCAATGAAAGGAATAGTAGCTCCTTCATTCAGTAATTCCAATACCGCGGTTACCTGTTGTTGGCTGATGTTAAGTTTAGCAGATACAGTGGGGGCAAAAGCAATCATAATTTTCCTTGAATTGAGGTGCGAATGTAACAGCCCTAACCCAAATCAAAAAAGAAAATCTTTAGTAATATTTTATTATTCCTTCATGGTATGTTTTCCCACGTTAAGCCTTTTACGTATCTTTTTTATTTGGGAAGTATGTGAATTTATATATCAACGATAACATAAAAAACCTACCCAGCCTATTGGCTTCTCTGTCTTCAAAATAGTTGTCACCAAAAGAACGCTGCACATTTGGATAGTTGTTAAATACGTCAAAGCCCTGCGCTCTGACGCAAACACCCTTAGGTTTGCTGAATGTTTTTTCCAGTGTAGCGTTTACTAAAATAAAGTCGGGATTGGCATTGCCAAGCAAGCCATCATTTTTTATGTAATTAAGAAAGTATATAAACCTGATTTGTAATGGCAGTGTGAAAGTGCCGCTGCTGTTGATAATTTGTGTTTGCAGGCTATTGGTAATGCCGGCGGTATTGGTAATCTTGCTTACTCTGTAATTATAACTTACATCTCCTTCATACCAATCAAGCCCGTTAAAAATAATGCGCATTGTACCACCTGCACTTTGGTTAGGTATTATCTGTTTATTGTTGTTGGTAATAACTATGTTGTTGCTTTGATTGCCATTGGCAGATAGCGATGCGCCAAGCCATTTTATTATTTTCTTATAGTAGCCTGCATTGCCGTTTATGTTGTAGTAGCCATCGGCATTTGTTGGTGTAGATATACGCTTGCTGGCTGTAATTTCCAGATTGTTTACTACTTTATCATATGTCCATCCGGTACTTATATTGGCATAAAAATTCGATTTATTGTTTTTGGCACTTGTGTTATAATTCAAGGACACATTATGCCTTTTTTCGCCCGCCAGATTTGGATTGCCGAGTACGATATTAAGGCTATCACGAAAGTCGGGTATTACCTGTAACTGTGTGAGCTCGGGTACGCGGATACCTATGTTATAATGCAGGTTGAGGTTGCTGTTTTTGTTGATGTCTATCCGTGTAAAAAGTCCCGGTGTGTAGTTGATACCGTTTTGAGATAGTTTGATATGATTTGAATAACCAGATAGTAATATGCCGCGCGAAAATGGCTGTGCTTCCATTTGCAGGTTGAACCTGAATTTTTCTTCTTTGTGAAATTGATACGACAGGTTGATGTTATGGTCGTTGCTGTATGTATCGTATTCTCTGCTTTGTATGGTGTCAACTTGCCTGTTATCGTTAATTACAGACCATACACTGCGGTCGTTTTCGTTTTTGTTATAGTTATAATTATAGCTGAATGAAAGTGTATGTAGCTTGCCTATAGGTTCATTATAGCTGGCACCTACTCTTGTGCCGATAGTATGTCTTGCTTCGTCGCTTACAAAATCATTGATGTTGATGCTTGCAGGGTTGTAGTATTGGTTAGTGTTTTTATTATCTCCCGCATTGTCATCTTTATTGTATCGGATGTTCATGTTAGTAGATAAGGTTCTGCGAGGTTTATGAAAGCGTTTGCGGTATGTACTGCTAATATTTATACCATACCCATCTGCTAATGACTTAACAGCACTGTTGCGTGTGAAACTCAGGTTGTTTTTGTCATTGTAGTAAGTGCCATCGTTATTGGTACTTACAGCATCATTTTTACGGTAAGAAAGTCCAATGTCTGATTGCAAGCTTTGTAATGAATCGATCTTCAGGTCGCTGCGAATATTCAGTCTGTGGTTGAGGGATGTATTATTAATATCTCTCTTTTGTTGTTGTATTAAAGCACTATCTCCCGTAAGGTAGGTGTTGCGTAAGGATGATTGTTGCTGGCTGTTATTCGTATACCATGCATTGTATGATCCACTTAGTTTCATTTTGCCACCATTATCGTTGCTAAAACTGATGTCTGCAACACGTCTGGTAGTGATACCAGTAGCATTGGGTGTTGAGGCTCGTGTATTGTCTGCATTCCCGCTTGATGTTATGCCAACATCAGATAGTCCAGTATTATTCATCTTCAAGATGGCTGTGACGCGTGTTGCATTACTCATATAGTTGGTAAAGGTACCTGCCTGATAAGTCTTTTGAGTACCTGCGCCTGCTATCGCCTGGCCATATATACCACGTTCGTAGTTCTTTTTAATTTTCAGGTTGAGCATTTTTTCAGTACTGCCCTTTTTTATGCCACTGAACTGCGACTCCTCATCATACCAATCTGCCAGTTGCATTTTTTCTAATACTTCAGCAGGGAGGTTTTGTGTCAGCGTACGGATGTCTTCAGAGGTGTATAGTTTACCATTGATGAATATCTTGGTTATTTCTTTTCCGTTAGCCATTATTTTCCCGTCAGGGGTTATTTCTACCCCCGGTAAACGTTTCAGTACATCTTCGGTTGTGGCATTGGGAGATTTTGATAATGAGTCTACATTGTAACTTACAGTATCACCACTTACTTTCACGGCTACTTTTGTACTAACCACTACATCCTGCATAATAACAGTATCTTTCGTTATACGTTTTAGGCTGTCTGCTTTTTGAGCATAGGTGGTGAGTGGCAGGAGTAATATGAATAGCAGATACTTCCACATAGGTGGTGTGCATAAAGAGCATTAAAGTAACAAGTTTTTTCGTTCCTTTAATGCAGCACCTGCATTTTTATCGTTTCTTTTTTGCCATCACCGGTTAATGAAATAAAGTATATTCCGGCATTGTAAGTAGCGGTTGAAAGGGTTATTTGTTGCCTGCCAGTTTTGTAAGTTGTTGCCGGTATGGTTTGTATTACTCTGCCGCTAACATCGCTAATAGTAATGCTTATTATGTTGTCATTATCTGTATAAAATGCTAGCGTCGTTTTATCAGTAGCCGGGTTGGGGTAGAGATTAGCATACAACCTGCTATTGTATAGCGTATTGCTTACAGATAGTTTGAAGGGGGCTCTCGCGGCATTAAGTATAGTGCTGTCATAGTGCCTAAGCAACAATACATGTGCATGCATATTGGTTTTATACCATTCAGGTTTCAACGGTACATCAAAAGATGCATTATATGTACGATTGTTTATGAGCGTAGCAGGTAGGTTTGTTTTACCTTCAGGCGACGGGTGTATGCTTCTCACCACATAGTTATATACCATATCGGCAGCGGGTACAGGGTCGGGTTTGTTTTCATAACCACCCATTGGGCCTTTTGCATTATTGGCAAAACCATTCTTTTGTTCCCACCCACTTCCAGTGCCTTTTACTCCATCTTCCGTCAGCACTAGTTGTACACGATAGTCTCCGGTCATATCAACAGCGGGTGTTACTTTTACATCTACTGTCAGTTTGTCGTTGTACGTATAGCTGCTTGCATACAGTTGCGCATATCCAAAAGCGGTTGTTTCTTTTTTTACTATAGCCAACAGGCTGTCGTGTGGTACGTCTTTATAGCGGTCTATTAAAAAATACGGTATGAATAATTGTGTGCGGTTGTACAAATAATCATTGTATGCTTCTATGCTCATAGGGTCAGTATCGTGTACTGCAAGCTGGCAGACATCTATATTTTCTAACGATAATTGCTTCATCATCCAATGTCCTCTGGGTGATAGGTAATGCCAAGTGCCTGTGCCTTCTTCTACCACTACCATTTTTTTCGGCAGGAAGCTAACGCCTGTCAGTATGGTGCTGATGCTATCATTGTTTGTATTCCCATCACCTTGCAGCGATATCCATGCTTTCACAGCATTACTACCAATGTTGCTAACTGTATCAGCAGTTGTGTGTTTGTGTATATAATATCCAAATGGTGGGATACTAACGTTTTTAACCGTATCTGTTTGCACTGGTTTACCTTGTTGCTGATAACATGCCATAAATGAGTGTACAGTATCAGTACCCATATTTTGTATCACATATTCATGATAATATCCTGTATTTACTGCCACATAACCGTATTTTGCTGTTTCAGGTGTTATGTGAATCAGGCTAAGGTCTTTGGCCGATGGCTCAAAAACCATCACATTATCAATAGCCCATCCGCCATTTTGTATGTTATTGTCCATAAACCTGAAGGCGATTCTTACATCTGTATTGCCTGTATATGCGCTTAGGTCTATATACAAAGTTTCCATGGCAGCAATCGTTTTATTGCGTGGCACATCTTGCAGCAAAGTCCAATTCACTCCACCATTTACAGATATTAATACAGAAGCGTTTTCATGTGTACCTAAATAGTTGCCTTTGCGGAAGTATGACTCGAAGCGCAAGCAGGCTTTACTTATGGAAGCCATGTTTACAGGTGATGTTTGTAACCATTCATTTGGATTTTTTTGAAAGTTTGCAGGTAACATATATGATTTTGCACAATCAGACAGGCCTGCAACACGCCTGTTGGCTATATTGTTATGATTTTCATTGCAAAGGCAAGCTGTATCTGCTGAGCCTGTAACTAAATACATTACACCAGGTCTCCAAGACGGGTTGGATACCCATTTGCTGCCGAATACATAGCTATTATAACTCTCAAAATCGTCTTGAAACAATATGTTTTGGGCTGATGCCTGAAAGGTTATTAGGCTGCATAATGACAATATGTATAGTTGTTTCATGCTTATTTGTTGGCTTTTATAAAAATACAATCGTTACATCTAAATTTTTATAATAAAATTGTCATATTTCAGGTTATTTGCTAGTACACATTATTAAAAAAGAGTAGATTTTCTTTGTCAATTACCGCTTTTACACTTACCTTTGCAGTCCCAAAATTTGTCCGGCTGCTTTAGCCTCTCGGTAAAAGTATCCAACGTTGTTTGCCGGATGATTGGGATTATTGTTTAACTATTTAAAGTTTTTATGGCAACACAAAACCTTCAAAGCTATGAGCTGATGGTCATCTTTACGCCGGTATTGGCAGAGGATGAGTTCAAAGCGGCTCAAAAGAAGTTTGCAGACTTCATTAAAGAAAACGGTGGCGAAATCGTTCACCAGGATGCATGGGGATTACGTTCATTGGCTTACCCCATCGACAAAAAAACCACTGGCCTTTACTACGTGCTTGAGTACAAAGCGCCTACAGACTTAAACAACAAGTTGGAAATTCAAATTAACCGTGATGAAACCATCATGCGCCAGATGATTACCCGCCTTGACAAATACGCTGTGGCTTACAATGCAAGAAAGCGCAATAAAGTAGCTGAAACAGCTAACGCTTAATCATCATTTTAAAAAACTTTGAACAATGGCAAAGCAAAACGATATTAAATTTCTGACCTCTACACGCGTAGAAAAACGCCAGAAAAAATACTGCCGCTTCAAGAAGATGGGCATTAAGTACATCGACTACAAAGATGCGGAGTTTCTGAAAAAATTTGTAAACGAACAAGGCAAAATGCTTCCTCGCCGTATTACCGGCAACTCGCTGAAGTTTCAGCGTAAAGTAGCACATGCTGTTAAAAAGGCTCGCCAAATGGCATTGATGCCTTATGTTACTGACCTTTTAAAATAAGATAGTAAGTCATGCAAGTAATATTAATAAAAGACGTAGACAACCTGGGCAGTGCCCATGAGCTGGTAGAAGTAAGACCGGGATATGCCCGCAACTACCTAATACCTCAGAAATATGCTATAGAGGCTAGCAGCAGCAACCTGAAAATAATGCAGGAGCGCCAGAAACAAATGGCAAAACGCGAAGCGAAGCTGATGGCTGAAATTGCTGATGTAACTAAAGTATTGAAAGCATCACCGGTGAAGTTGGGTGCTAAGTTGGGTACAAACGGCAAAATCTTTGGTTCGGTAACCTCTATCCAACTGGCACGCGCCATACGCGAGCAGAAAGGATATGAAATAGACCGCCGCCGTATTTCTATCGTTGACGATGTGAAAGAAGCGGGTACTTATAAAGCGCAAATTGACTTTGGTAAAGACAGTGTGCTGGAAGTAGAATTTGAAGTAGCAGGCGAATAAGCTAAGCAACTAATATTTATTAAAAGGAGAATGGCTTAGCCATTCTCCTTTTTTCATTTCCACCTCCTTCAAATACGCTTCAAATTGTTATTCATTTTGTCAAATAAATGATAGACTTTGCTATATGAATATCAAACAAAATAATCTTTGCAAATACTATGTTTTGCAAAATTATATTGTAAATTTAATTGCTATTTAATCTCTGTTTTTAATTACTCCTTAATGGTTTTTTAATCTTTCTTTAATTTTATGGCGAGATCCATAGGAGTAATACTGTTATTTGTTTTTTTATATCTCCCTTCGACAGGGCAGATAATACCCAAAGATTTTGCGACGCTAAATTATCGTATCGTTGGTTTTTCGGTACCCCCAAATACGCTGGCAAATACATATACATTTCAAATTGCCAGAGGAGATGTAGCTAATGACGATGCTTTTCTGAAAGCTGTTTTTGTAAAGCGAAAAACGAATAAGCCCCAAAACATTGAAGAGCTGCCCAGCTGGGGAAAACAGTATACATGGCGAGTAGTATATAATGACAAGGCAGGTAAGGAAATCGGTAATTCGGGCTTACATCACTTCAGTACCGGTAGTTTGCCATATACAGACACTACCCAAAACGGACTCTTAATATTAAAACAAGCTACTGATCATAATGATTTATTGATATTAATTGACAGAAACCTTGTCATGTATAATATGAAGGGGAACCCTGTATGGTACATGCCGGATATACCTGAGATAAAAAAACGTGATTTCAATATTCGTGATTTTAAAGCGACTGCCGATGGTACGTTTACGTTTTTGAACCAAGATGAGGCATTAGAAATTAATTATGATGGAAAAATTGTTTGGAAGGCCCCTAATGATGGTAAAGTAAGTGGTATGAAGACAGAGGGTTATCATCATGAATTTACCAAACTAAGCAACGGGCATTATTTGGTTGCAGGTGCAGAATTGGTAAAGAAGCGTATACCGGGTGCAGTAAGCGACTATTTTGCTGATGGAGATATATCAGTTTCAAAAGGGACAGATGGTTATTATTACAAAGAGTTCACTTGTGGTACATTGATAGAATATGATGCGAAAGGAAGTGTAGTATGGTCTTGGAGAACAGCAGAGCATTTTGATGATAAAGATTATTTTTGGCCAAAAGCAAACTTGTCAAAACCATTTGAGGGCAATCCTTATCTTAATGGTTTTGACTTTGATGAGGCCCACCAAGTGATATATGTTAGTTATAAAAACAGCAATCGTATCATCAAAATTGCGTATCCGACTGGAGAGGTGTTAAATAACTATGGTCCTACAAACGGCCATTATTATTTCTACGGACAACATTCATGTCGTGTGAACCCACGTACTAATGAGTTGTATGTTTATAACAACAATCACAATGACTATTTACAATTGTCAACATCGCAGATTGATGCTGAAGGCTACCTGACATCGCATGTGGTAAAGTACAAGCAGCCACCCGGCAACAATAATGAACTGATAAAAAACTGGGATGTTGGGCTACGGTTATTGCAGGATAAAAAGGCATTTCAATTAAGTATTCGTGGCGGTAGTATATCAATATTGGATGATGATTGTGTGTTGGTCAATGCCGGGACATTAAACTTGCTGTTGCTGATTGATAAGCAAAAACAAAAGATATGGGAAGCTGTACCATACACTTTTGAGAACGGACAAAAAACACCTTTAGTGCCTTACAGGTGCAGTTATATATATAAGAGGGACATCGAAAAATTCCTGTTCTCGAAGAAGGAAGCTGTTGTGATAAAATAATAAAAGCGTTGCATCTGATGCAACGCTTTTATTAAGTGGCTCCCCCTTCAGGACTTGAACCTGAGACCCCCTGATTAACAGTCAGGTGCTCTAACCAACTGAGCTAAGGAGGAATTTCCCGCAATGGGATTGCAAAAATAATCGTTTTCTTATTTCTGCAAAATCTTTTTTGGATTGCTCCCCAGATATTTAAAATTCTTAAGTATCAATGTCAAATCAGCACCTGCACTGTATTGCTGGGCATATATATTATCTAGTTGTGCAGCTACTTCCACTGATGGTTCATAGTCATTTGCTATAAAATATGGAGGGATTATCCCTGCACGAATAGATGGTAATAAAGCTTGTGTTTGGGAGTAGCCTATCCATGTATTGCGCCCTGTAAGTACTAACAGACAATTAATCCAGAATTGCAAGCCATTTTTTACAAAAAACAATAACAGAGGCCATAACAACAAGAAAATAGCTGCCAAGCCAGCATCAATAATTCGTTTGTTACGCAACTGAGAAAATTTAGCCAGATTATAGCGTTTATCGAGTGTATATAAATCGCCAGCTGTATGACTGCTGTTGCTGCCAACAAAGCTTTCGCTGCCTTGCAAGTGAATTTTGTATTCATAATCGCTGCCACACTCTGCCATTTTACCCAATATCTGTGAGTAGGTAAGTCCGTTAACACAAAATATTACTTCATTAATACCGGCAGTAAACAAATAGGGTTTTAAATCTTGTAATGTAGCCAATGCATTTTCTTTGTCATTACATGTAGCAATACGTCCATTTACATCGGGAGCATAATGTACACGCCTTAATGTGTTAGCTGTATCAATAAAGTTTTTTTCATCTGCAACTATAACGGCCTTACGTGGTAGTTTGTCATAAGGAATAAACTTGAAAATACCGAGGCGGAATAATACCTCGTGCAATGCAAGCATGATGACAGTACCTGATATGCCGCTGAATATGATGATGGCGCGCGAATAGCGCAAACCTGGTTGCAGCAAACCATAGTACGCCAATATGAGCGTAGTGCCTATTAACATGCCGCGTATTACCCGCAACGCTCTATAAGACTGGTCGTACACACCATTTATATAAAGGCTTACAACCCATAAAGCAATATAAACAGGGAATGTAGCCAGTACAGAGTGTAGCGGTATCGGCTCTATATTTTTTACGTGCACTACCCAAAACTCTTTCATAAACCATAAGGTACCCAACATTATCAGCGCATCGAACATGGGCATACGCAATACTTTCAACACTTGTTTTACCGCACTTAGTATGGCACGTAATACAATCCCCACATTTATAAACAGAATAAATAATCTGGCATTGCCTTTACTATAGTGCTTCTTTACAAATGTAGAAAGCGCCTCGTTGAATATCCGTACGTATGATAGCGTTGCTTTGCGTGTACTTTCACCTTTGTAATGTATCAGTGTAGCTTCCGGGTAGTAGATGTTTTTATACCCTGCTTTTTGAATGCGGTAAGAAAGGTCTACATCCTCGCAATACATAAAATAATCTTCGTCGAAAGCACCACCTATTTGCTGTAGTATGCTTGCCCGTAGCAGCATACAGCAGCCAGATAATACATCAACGGCTGCAGTTTCATTTTCACCTATATGTACTGCATAATATTTATTAAAGTAAGGCGATTTGCTGAAAACTTTATTGATGCCTGTTGTTTTGAATATAGCTACAGACAATGAAGGGAATGACTTTTTACCATCAGGTGCATACTGCCCTTTGCCGTCTAGCAGTTTAGGCCCAATGCTTCCCGCTTCAGGGTGTGTATCCATATACGCCAGCATCTTGCCGAAAAAATCTTCAGGCATTACTGTATCCGGGTTCAGGAAGAGAATGTATTCGCCTTTGGCAATTTCTACCCCCTGATTATTGGCTTTGCCAAACCCTGCATTATGTTTGTTTTCTATGCGAATGACAGACGGAAACTTCTCTGCTACCATCTGCATACTGCCATCTGTACTGTTGTTATCAACTACAATTACCTCTGCGGGAATACCCTTTATAGCACGCTGCACACTATGCAGGCATACTTCCAAAAAGTATTTCACATTATAATTGACAATGATAACTGATAGCTTCATCAGGCAATGGAGAATTTGCGAATATAAGCGAGCTAACCTTAATAACGAAAAAAACGCATCAGGATTGCATCCATACCAGTTAATCTGTTTTTTCCAATACAAATAAGTCTTCTGTGTGCTTGTGCAGGTAGTTGGCTATTTTTAGTGCAACAACTATACTCGGTAAATATTTACCTGTTTCTATTGCAAAAATTGTTTGCCTTGATACAGATATGGCATCTGCTAATTCTTGTTGTGTAATATTTTGCGACAACCTTGTTTCTCTTACACTATTCTTCATGCATCTTATTTTTCATGCGATGCATGGTTAGGTTGAAATGGGTAATATACCATACCCAATACATTAATATGGATAGTGTAAGGAATAATTCAAGTTGCCCGTCATTTGCAGGTTCATCACCCGAAATAGCCATGTATGTAAAAGCTACAATAAAAAATACCAATTGTCCGAAGGCTGCTGTTTGAAATGATTTCAGTCGCAGGTTGTTGATATATTCATCCTCGTTACGCTCTTTAGAGAAAACCAGCAGATAAAGACCAATAAGAAAGCTAAAGAATGAAATGGCTAATATGGCAGTTCTTTGCCAGCTTCGACCGTGAGGCAGTAGATAATCAATAAAACCTGATTGGGTAATAATCCATATTACGAACCCTGATGGTGTTATCCAAGTGCCTACCTTTTTATACTTGTGTTGCAAAAGCATTTTATGTAACATAATGTCGTTATAATAAAGATAACGCTAAAAGTGTATGTAAAGTATGCTGGGAACTATATACGAGTTGGGACAAGGTAGTGCCACATTAATACCAATAACAATACTAAAATAATAATTTCAAAAGCCTTACCCGTGATTGTAGCTGATGGGCAAATTGGTAACTGACACGTCTTTAATTCAATTTTCATAAACTGTTTTATGCAAACTTTCATAGACTAAAAGCAAAAAGCAAGGAATTCAGGCTGCCCTGTATTCCTTGCTAAATTTCCCGTTTAAATGTATCGGTTATTTTCCTATTAGTGTATTGTAAGTAATACGAACTCCATTTACACGTTTTACAGCACTTTCAAAGCGTTCTATGCCTGTTAGCTCCCTTGTATCATAACGATAGCCAAACTCATTACAATAGCGGTGCAGATGCTTTGTAGATACACTGTGGTAAATACCATAAATACCACGTTTCAGGATAGACCAGAAACCTTCAATATTATTAGTGCTGTATTCACCGTTAACCCATTCGTCTTTTTGGTGATTAACAACAACGTGCAATTTGTATTCATTACCTAATTTCTGATAAGCACGCAGCCCGTCCGTAACAACAACAGCTTCTTTGTTGATGTTCTTTTTAAGAATAGGCAGCAGCGTAGCTTTATCAGCATGTACCATAGGGAGCAAACGAACTTTACCACCACGTTGTAACAAACCTACAACAGCAGTTTTGTTAGCTATAGGGTTAAGATGTTTATTAGCCTTATTAGCAGCCCTTTTTGCCTTGCTTTTGTTCTTTTCTTTACCGCCGATGTATGTTTCGTCCACTTCTACCATACCGCTTAATTGCTCGTTAGTATCGGCATTATCATTGAGCATAGTACGGATACGAGATAAAACAAACCAAGCTGTTTTTTGTGTAATACCCAGTTGCTCTGATAACTGAACGCTGCTAATGCCTTTTTTAGAAGTAGTACACAGATACATAGCAGCGAACCATGTACGCAGAGGGATTTTGCTATTCTCGAATATTGTACCAACTGTCAGGCTAAATTTCTTTGCACATTCTTTTTCACCGCATTTATACCCCCTGTTAGTACGGTATATTTTCAAGCTACCGCAATGAGGACAAGCAACATTGCCACCCCAACGGGCTTGCTCATAATAAGCCTTGCAAGTTTCTTCGTCTTTGAAGAAGTCTAATAACGTCTGTAAATTTTTGAACTTGGTTGTCATTTTATCGGCTTTGTGATACAAAGATAAATTTTGTCCCACATAATACCTAATATTTAGTGATTATTTTTTGTCATTTAATTGTTAATATGCTGTAATTAAAACTTGTGATTTGGATAGAATATAGATTTTCATATCTTTGTATAAATAAACAACCCCCGTACTCATTGCGCCTCTAATGAGAAGACGTGAATACGAGGTTCGGCTAACATTCTTTTGTTTCGCCTATTGTTTTTTACGGTCGCTAAACCGAATTTTAATAAACCGATTGAGGAATTTGCAGGTTTGGACGCTGCAATCGTCACACCTCAAAGGGTCTATTCTACTGTACTGAAGCCACTCTGCAAAGTGGCTTTATTTTTTCCATGTTAATAAGCCGTATTTATTATTATTCTTATAAAAAATGCTGTTCATCCCGCTTTTTTTTTCGAGAGATGATTCTATCCGAGAAATAAACGTTCCGATAGAAACTTTAACACGTTTTAATATATCGCTATCAATCCTTATTATGTTTTTAGCAATTTCCTCGGCGCTTAACTCGGCATTCATCTCATTTAGAACAAACTTGGCTTTTTCAAACGTTGCCATTTCATGAGAATAGCTATCTTCCCCTCTATCAATTATTAATGTAGATTTTGAATCCCTATGCTCAATAGTATCGTTAACACCATTAGTAACTCTTGTTAATATATCAGAATATTTAGTTATTTGCTCCTTTTTATTGTTCAGCGCAGAATTTAGCGCACTCAATTCTTCGGTTAATACGGCAATTTTACTTTTGTCATGTTCAACCTCTTCGTTTAATTCGGCAATACGTCTCCGATACAAGTCCGCAAATAGCGCCGCTTCTGTATTGTCAAGGAGTAAAGTAATTGCCGCATTTGCTGCCATTGCTGATATTTTTATCAAAATTAACCCATCTCCGCAAACAAAACAAATAATACCCCGCAATTTTCCGCAAAATTATTCACAATGTGGAAAAGTCCGCAAATATTTCATTTAACAAGTGAAAATCGTAATTTTAGCGCATGGCTAAACCGAATAATATTAAAGCGTCTAAACCCCGCGCGGAAGAATACGAAAAGAAAGTAGCGTTTGACGGTACTTTTGAAGATATGATTGCTTTAAGTGTAAAGAGTGCGATAAAGAATATCAAAGCCAAACACAGCGTAGCAGATACGCAGGCAGGTGAAGGACTATATAGTGTACAGGTTATAAAAAATACAGGCTTTGGAAGAGTTAGTAAATTAGCAAACAACAGTCAAGGTAAAGCAGTTATTTCATTTGATAAAAGGTCTAGGCATAACGACACAATTTTCAAACTTTGGGCTAACAGTGCTGATGAAGCAAAAGAAAAAGTAAAAAAACTATGCACAGAAAATTGGGAGTTAGATATTGATAAACTCGAATAATGAAGCCACCTAACAAGTGGCTTTTTTCATGTCAATTTTAGTCCCAACTTGTATATAGTTCCCAGTATGCTTTACATACACTTTTGTTAATTCTATGTAACGTAGACTGAAGATGCCTACATTTCACTACTTTCACACATCAAGAAAACGGTATGCAGGCAATCAGCAAAATAGGTATTATGACATCGGGCGGCGATAGCCCCGGAATGAATGCTTCTGTGCGCGCGGCGGTACGTACAGCTGTATATCATGGCTTGGAAGTATATGGCATACGCCGTGGGTATCAGGGTATGATAGAGGGGGATATTTACCGAATGGAAGCTACGGACGTGTCCAATATAATACAACGTGGAGGTACAATACTGAAAACAGCGCGCAGCAAAGAGTTTATGACCGATGATGGTATGCAAAAAGCATACGAACAATTACAGTCGCATGGCATAAATGGCTTGATACTAATTGGCGGTGACGGTACGTTTCGAGGGGCGGTTGAGTTTTTTAAACGATATACCATACCCGCTGTAGGCTTGCCGGGTACTATTGATAAAGACTTGGCTGGTACAGACTACACGATAGGTTTTGATACTGCCGTGAATACTGCTGTAGAGGCAATAGATAAGATACGCGACACGGCAGAGGCACACAACAGGTTGTTTATTATAGAAGTGATGGGGCGCGATGCGGGTTATATAGCGCTACACAGCGGCATAGCTTGTGGTGCGGAAGATATATTGATACCAGAAACAAATACAGATATTGACGCGGTACTGAACCGTATTGATATGGACGAACGCCGTAAGAAAAATGTACACATTATTGTAGTGGCAGAGGGTGATGATTTTGGTGGCGCGAAAGAATTGTATGCCGCTGTACAAAGTAGGTTTCCGATGCTGGATGTGCGCAGTGCCATATTAGGGCATATACAGCGTGGCGGTAGTCCTACCTGTGCCGATAGGGTATTGGCGAGCCGACTCGCCCATGCGGCTGTGGATGCATTACGCACAGGTAAAACACAGGTGATGGCAGGCATTGTAAACGGCGAAATTGTATACACACCTTTTGAAAACTGTGTGAAACAACATGCCGTTATCAGCAAGGATATGATTGAAATGATAAGGGTGTTGGCAGTGTAATGATTTAATTTATAAAAACTAATTTCTAAATCCTGATTATTGGGTGTCTTTTCAACGAATCATTTTTGCTTTTCTAGTTATTCTTTTTGCTTTTTCTGCAAATGCTCAGCAAGTATATCCCGCTGTGTTTTATAATCTTGAAAATCTGTTTGATACGGTTAATGACCCATTGACAGATGATGATGAATTTACCCCAACAGGCAACTATCGTTATACAGACAAAGTATATACACAGAAGCTACGTAATATGGCTTATGCCCTTCAACGTGCAGGTGTAGATAAAAATGCTAAAGGTGCTGTTTTGATAGGATTAGCAGAGGTCGAAAATAGCAAAGTCCTGAGCGCACTTGTCAATACACAAGAACTGAAAGCTCGTGGTTATAGATATGTATGGTATAATAGCACTGACCCCCGTGGCATTGATGTAGCATTGTTATATAATCCCGCCTTATTTAAAGTGATTTCATCAAAACAACTGGAAGTGAGGAACGGTGCACGAGAACCATTATATGTAAAAGGTGTATTTGCAGGTGATACGGTGCATGTATTGGTAAACCACTGGCCATCTCGAAGAGATGGTGCAGATGAAACTGAAAACAAACGGAAAGAGATGGCTGCTGCTAATCGCAAAATGATAGATGAAATACGCCAACATAATCATCTTGCGCGCATTATACTAATGGGTGACCTGAATGATAACCCTAATAATGAAAGCCTGACATCTGTATTAGGCGCAAATGCCAATGCTGCAAATGTTGGCAATAATACCTTGTACAATCCCTTCGCAGCTATGTATGCCAGTGGTAAGGGTACTGCTGTTTTCCAACGCAGATGGGATTTATTCGACCAGATTATTCTGTCTGCTGGCTTTGTAAAGGGCAAGGGCTTACAATATGCTGGTGCAGAGATATATGATCGCCCATTTCTAAGGCAGGAAACAGGTAAATTCCGTAACTACCCTTACCGCAGTTTTCGAGGTACATATTGGAATAACGGCTACAGCGACCACTTTCCGGTAGTCGTGTATTTCAAAAAAACAGTTGATTAAAGTGTTACCAATCCTGTCTTCAGGCTGAACAGTACCAAATCTGCACGGTTAGTCAGGTTATGCCTTTCAAACATTAAATCGCGATACCAATCTACGGTACGATGGCTTACTTTCATTTTTTCAGCCATTTCGTAATAGTTCATATCGGTACAGCAGTATTCAAGAAATGCTATTTGCTTTTTCGTGATTTGCAAAACAGGTATTTCAGCCATTTCAGCCATTTCTCTACGGCTGAGTGTCTTGCCGGAATAATACCCTTTAGTCTGTATATCTTTAATAGCTTTTGCAACAGATGTTTCATCGGCATCGCTGCTCAAGAAGCCGTTAATACCATGGTAAGCCATATAGCTGATAGTATATGGGTGATCGTAGTTTGATACTATCAATACTTTGAGTTTAGGGTTTATTTTCTTTACTTCTTTAATTATTACGTAAGCACTCAGGTCTTTTAAAGGAATATCCATTATCAGAATCTCAATGCTTTTCTCTTGCTTTAGTTTAGTTAAGAGAGTTTTGCCTGATGTTACTTCAAACATTACCTTACACCCGTTTCTGCTAGCAATGGTGCTTAATGCAACATTGGTTAGCTTGCTGCTATGTGCAACAGCTACTTTAATAGGGGATTTTGAACTCATAATTTTTAATAATTTAGCTTGTTTGTTTGTGTTTTCCGGAGCTAAAGTATGTCGGTAATATGTATTGAATAGTATTGCTGACCTCGTTTAACAATCATACTGTATTTACGATAACAAACAGTTATGATAAATGTTGTTAATCAAAATAAGTTAGCTGTCTTCTCGTAGCTTCTGCAAATGCTATCTGTTCTTTCATAATAACTATTTCTTTTCCTAAAGCGATAGTATTCATATCAGGCGATATTGTCCAACTGAAACGTCCAATACTATAACCCCATCCGAATTCTTCTTTACAGAGTGTATAATATTTTTCTTTCTGTTCTGCCGATAAACGTTTCCCATTTACATAAAACCCTTCTTTGCCAAAGTTGAGTTTTAATGGCTCATTTGGGTCTGCTAATTTATCTTTTACTAATTCTTCTTTAAAGCGCAATTCACCTCTGATGTTCAGATCCAGCGTTGTCAATTCTTGTTTTGATATTTGCCATATTTTTGATTCCTTGTTAGTAATGTCGTTACAGAGTATGCCATTGTGCAATTGCAGATTATACTCGCCGCTTTTTGTTATTGGTTCTTTGATGTTTTGTAAAAAGGCTAACCATTTATCTATATACTTCCTTTGTACATCAGCAGGTATTTTCAGATTGCCCCCTTCTTCAATTTTGTTTGTGCGGAAGTATACATAGTAGCCAATTCCATCACTTGCATTCACATATCCGTCATCTACGAGATCTATCCACACATACTTAGGATTGCCCGCATTAAATAACTCTTGACTAATTCCTTGCAGGGTTTCGTGAGTAAAACAAACAGGTAGGTCTGTAATTGTATTGCAGGGCGATGGTTTGCTCATCTTTGTAACCATCATGCTCTGTGCTCTTATTTTAGAAACAAGTAAGCAAAGCAAAACACAACACAGGCTAATCTGTATGGTTCTCATAAATAGCATTTGTATAAAAATATAACATGTATTGGTTAAATAAAAAGGGTAGCGGCAATATTATCTGCAAATAGTTTGCCTGTATTCGTGAGTATGAGTTTTTCGTCCTGAAGCAATAACATGTCATTTTCCAAAAATGATTGTGCATTTTTCAGAACAGATTGCCTGTATGTATCATCATATGTCGCAGTAATCTTCTGCAAACTGCAACCCCACATGGTGCGTAGCGATGTCATAATGTATTCATTTACTTGCTGTTCTGTAGTCAATACTTCTTCTTCAAAAATAGGTTTGTTGTCTTGTAATATGTTTTTCAGGTACACTGCGTTATTGGCAATATTCCATCGTCTGGCCTTACCGTTGTAGGAGTGTGCAGATGGCCCGATACCCAAATAAGGTATTCCCATCCAGTAGTTGGTATTGTGTATTGCATGCATACCAGGCTGGGCAAAGTTGGATATTTCGTAATGGTCGTAACCGTGCAAAGCTGCATATTCCATTAATATTTCAAATTGTGTTGCTGCTTGGGTACTATCTAATGGCTTCGTTTTCTTTTTGTTGATGTTGTGATGCAGTACGGTACCTTCTTCTACCGTTAGTGCATAGGCACTGAAGTGTGGTATGCCGAATTCTTTTACTTGCTCAAGATTATGTTTCCAGTCTTTATCAGTAAGCCCCGGCGTACCGTATATTAGGTCGATGGTGATATTCTCAAACCCTGCATCTTGTGCTGCTTTTACGGCAGCTTCTGCTTGTTGTGTATTATGAGCACGGTTCATATACTGCAGGTCGCTGTTGCGGAAAGATTGTATGCCAATGCTGAACCTGTTGATAGCTGTTGAAGTGAGGGTTTTGATGTACGAGTAAGATAGGTCGTCTGGGTTAGCTTCTAATGTAAACTCACGTATTGAACTCACATTATAATGTTGCAGTATAGTATCAGTTATTCGCCTTATTTCATCTGCACTTAAGAGGCTGGGTGTACCACCCCCGAAGTAAATGGTTTCTACATTTTGTTCAGCAAGGTATGGAGCTTGCATCGTAAGCTCTGTCTGTATGGCAGCCATCATATCATCCTTATGCTTCAGTGAGGTCGAAAAATGGAAATTGCAATAGGTGCATGCCTGCCTGCAAAACGGTATATGGATATAAATGCCTGCCAATTGGAAAAATGTATAGTCTGCAAAGCTAAGGGCTGGTTTTGGTAATATATAATTGCAAAAAATTTGAATGCTGTGGTATATATTTTCATGTGCTAATACTATTTTTATTAGTACGTTAATAAAAAGATAATGCATAAACTGTTATGCTTCATAGGGTGTTTGTTAGCGTTTGCCGCACATGCACAGGAGCTAAAGCCTACCGTTTACTACATGGGCTTACCACATGTGTCAAAAGCTGCTAAAGATATACATACAGGCGTCGTTAAGCCTGCAGATGATGATTTGATGGCAAGCATTATGGATAGTATGAATACGGAGAACAATGACACCAGGCCTTTTTACATTTTTTTAGTGTCTAAGACATTGTATCTGACAAAAGATAAAGGGTTGAAACAATCTCTTGGCAACGCATGCCGCAGGTATATTCAAAACCGTCCTGACGATGTGGTGCTGCTACTGTTTTCGAAAACTGTAAAACCGGTATATAAAGATGCATGGGCTAAAGCTATAGCAGAAGATATTGATGCTAATTGCGAAACAACGCTCAAGGAATGTTTCAGGCAGTCCAGACTACTTGCATTGGAAATGTGCCATACTGATAACAAAGACAAGCTGGAAATTATCTATAACCAAATAAGGGCGAACCTGCAATTATCTATAAGGTAATGCTATTAATCCGCCATTGTAATATTAGTTTTGCATAGGGTTATTATGTTCAAGTTCGTACACTTATTCTTATTGTGTTGTATAGTTAGTGTATTCAGTGCATCTGCTAAAGTAGAGGTGGGTACTTTGTCTTTTCCCGTGCCATCTGTTTCTGTTATTGCAGACAAGCAATATGATAGCTTATTGCAACAACATCCCATGATGTCATCGCGTGTGGTTATTAATGCGGTAGAGTCGCCGAGGTTTTTTACGAACAAAACCACTGATTTTTACATACTATTGGCTATTTGTGTATTTCTGGGCATCGTCAGGTATGTTAATGCAAGGTATTTTACCAATCTCTGGTCAGTATTCAGAAGCCCATCCTATTCCAGTGCATCCCGAGAGCAGTTGGAAACTGCCGGCATATCCAACCTCCTAATGAACATATTGTTTTGCATGGTAGGGGGTATGTTTATGTACTATGTGGTAAAAATATACTCGCCAATAACCGCTAGTAATATTAACCCACTGTTATTAATGCTGTCTATGATGGGGGGCTTGGCAGTAATATACTCGGGTAAATACATAGCTGTGAGATTTGGTGGTTGGGCATTCAGGTTAGACAGTATTTCTGATACATACATTTTTAATATTTTTCTTATAAATAAGGTTTTAGCTATTATTCTACTTCCTTTTGTTTTGTTTCTCGCATTCGCAGATGAGGTTTATATCGGCCCCATTCTCATTATTGCATCTATAACTATCGGCTTGTTGTTTCTCAGCAGGTATTTGCGCTCTTGGCAGGTATTCAGCTCATTCTTCCAGCACAGTAAATTCCATTTTTTTACGTACCTTTGCGCCTCAGAAATATTGCCATTGGCAGTATTAATGAAGTTATTGGTAAAGATGTTGCAGTATTAACGGCATCGTTTTTGTTGGTAATAATCAGGCTAAAACACCCGTTTTTAACCCAAATATGGCAAAAGCTGAACGTTCGCAGAGCAAAAGCACCGGTAAGAAAGAAACGACACATAAAGTAGGGTCTATTCTCATCACACAACCGCGCCCGGAAACGGAGAAGTCGCCTTATTTTGACTTAGCGAAAAAATACAATGTACAGTTAGCTTTCCATCCTTTTATCCGTGTGGAGGGGCTTGCCGGTAAAGATTTCAGGAAACAACGTATAGATATAGCTGAGCATACGGCTATTATCTTCACAAGCCGTAATGCGGTAGATCATTTCTTTCGTATTTGCGAAGAATTGAAAGTAAAAGTGTCGCAAGACATGAAGTATTTCTGCATTACTGAAGCTGTAGCGTTATACCTGCAAAAGTTTATTCTTTACCGTAAGCGGAAAGTTTTCTTTTCTGCAGATGGTAGTACCGATGGCTTGCTGGAAGTGATTGGCAAGCACAAACACAATGAAAAGTTCATATTGCCAACAGCAGATAACGGCAAAAACGACATAGCTCAGTTTCTGTCCGCTAATAACATACAATATGCTGAGGCTACGCTATATCGTACCGTTTCAAACGAAATAAGTCAGGTGATGAAAGACAAGTATGATATGATTGTCTTTTTCAGCCCTTTTAGCGTACAGACATTATTTGAGCATGATCCGGCATTTAAACAAAATGGCACATTGATTGGAGCTTTTGGTCCAACAACATCTAAGGCTATAGAAGATGCAGGCTTGAGGCTGGATGTGAAGGCTCCTGCACCCAATGCACCGTCAATGGTGTCTGCATTAGAAAAATACCTGATAGAGATAAAGCAATAGACACATCGTCTTATTGTAAGATATGGCTCAACTGTTTCAGTTGAGCCATTTTTTATATTGCGAACCATGTGTATAGTTTATGGCATAGTTTTACACTATGGCAAACAGGTTAATCAACGAATTAAGTCCTTATTTACTGCAACACGCACACAACCCGGTAGATTGGTATGCATGGGGCGATGAACCCTTTGAGAAAGCGAAGCAGGAAAATAAACCTGTATTAGTAAGTATTGGTTATGCAGCCTGCCACTGGTGCCATGTTATGGAGCGGGAGAGCTTTGAAGATGCAGAAGTAGCCAGTTACATGAATAAGCATTTTATATGCATTAAGGTAGATAGGGAAGAACACCCTGATGTTGACCATTTATATATGGATGCTGTGCAAGCTATATCGGGCAGTGGTGGTTGGCCTCTTAATGCATTTGCCACACCGGATAGAGTTCCTTTTTATGGGGGCACCTACTTTCCGCCTAGGTCTATGTACAGTCGTATGTCTTGGATGCAGGTGTTGGAACGTATGCACAATATATGGCATCAGCAACAAGACGAAGTGCAGGCTCAAAGCAGGCAGATGGTACAATATCTGCAAAATGCCTCTAAGTACGCTACTGCAGCACAATTGCAAACATGGACGAAAGATAGCTGTGCTGCAATGGCAGAAACCTTACTCCAGCAAGCTGATCATGAACATGGAGGCTTTGGCCGAGCACCAAAATTCCCCGGTACAATGGCTATCAGCTATTTATTGCAACATTATGCACTAACTGGCAGTGCGCCGGCAAAAGAACATGCGCTGAAAAGCCTTGACGCTATGATAGCGGGCGGCATCTACGATCAGCTTGGTGGTGGTTTTGCACGCTATGCAACGGATGAAAACTGGTTAGTACCACACTTTGAAAAGATGCTATACGATAATGCTTTGTTGATAATTGCTTTATGCGATGCGTATACATTGACTAAAAAAGACCGATATAAAGAAGTAATAGAAGAAACCATCGCATTTGTAGAAAGGGAATTGAAAGATCCTACTGGTGGGTATTATAGCGCTATAGACGCAGATAGCGAAGGGGTGGAGGGGAAATACTACACTTTTACATGGCAAGACTGGCAAAATATTCTTGGCGAAAACGCACTTTTACAGGCACATTTTGGTATAAAAGAAGCCGGCAATTGGGAGCATACCAATATCCTGCATATTGCTAAAACTACGCGGGAGCTGACTGTTGAGTTGGCATTACCAGAAGATGTCGTGAAAGAGAGGATTGAAGAGGCAAAACAAAAATTATTAACTGAAAGAAATAGACGGATTAGGCCGCTGACAGATGACAAATGCCTGTTGTCTTGGAATGCACTGATGAACCTTGCGCTAAGCAGAGCTGGTGCTGTATTGGGCTATAATAAGTATCTACAAACTGCCACAGCACACATGCAATGGATGCATACATGCTTTATAGCAGATGATACATGGATGCATACTTGGAAGGCAGGCAAGGCAAGGATTACAGCCAATCTGGATGACTATGCATACCTGATACAGGCTATGTTGCAACTGGCATCTGCAACTGGTAATAATGAATGGATAGCACGTGCAAATAATTTATTTGACGAGGTTTCAGCACGCTTTATAGATAATAATCATTGTTTTTTCTACTATACTGATGCAGGCAGAAACGATATACCTGTACGTAAAATAGATAACTATGATGGAGCTACCCCATCAGCCAATGCTGTAATGGCGCATAATATGCTGTTGTTAGGGCTTAGTATGGAACGTATGGAGTTGATAGAGCAAGCCTACGCCATGTTGCAACGAATGGTAGGCTCAGTGCAGCGCTACACCTATTCATTTGCTTATTGGGCAGGCCTTATACAGCAATATGCCTTTGATGTAAAAACGGTTGTTTGTAAAGCAGAAGATGCTACATTGCTGCACACATATCTAGTGCCTGGGGCATTTATTATCACTTCACAAAAAGAAATATCTGACAATCCCCTGCCTTTGATAAAAAAATCAATGGCCGGAAATGAAATTATGATTTGCACAAAAGATGCCTGTTTACCGCCAATGCAAAGCCCAGAGGCTGTTTTACAGTACTTGCAATTATCAAAAGAATAGATTATATTCAGAAATTATTTTGGACAGAAGACGAGAAAAAAATCTTAACAAATTTTTTGTGATGCTTGCATTTTTGGAAAAAACTTCAAATATTGTGCAACAGTTTTGCAGGAAAACTACCTGCAATGACAAAAAATTACTTTATTTGCCTAATAGCAAAAACAACAATAATAGTAGTATGAAACAACTTTCCCTGAAGATCTCGGCTGTAGCGTTACTAGCATTGGCTGCCAGCTGCGGAAAACCAGGCAACGGTGGTCAGCTTGTAGGAGAGCCTAACATGATGACGTACAAACCGCCTGTTCCGATTGGTATGGTGTATGTTCCGTCTGGTATATTAAAAATGGGAGCTAGTGATGAGGATGTTCGTGGTAAAAACGACGCATTAATCCGTACCGCTCAGATGACAGGTTACTATATGGACGCTACCGAAATAACAACTGCCGAATATCGTCAGTTTACAAATTGGGTACGCGACTCTATGGCTCATGCTACTTTGGGAGACTACATAGACGACCCGAATGGTGGACAACGCCTGGATATGCGCAAAAAAATCAATTGGAAAGATCAGGATTTGCAAGAGCAGTTAAGCTCATTCTTTATCCCTGCCGAACAAAGTGGTTGGGGTAAAAAAGAATTTGACAATTCTAAGCTCATATATGCATATGAAACTTACGATTATCAGGAAAATGTGAAAAATCCTTCTGCGCCTAAAAATAGCTTTATTAAAAAGTATGCGGTTAGCGTATACCCTGATACAACAGTTTGGGTTCGTCAGCTGACATATTCTTACAACGAACCTATTGCTTTGCAGTATAACTGGTTCCCTGCATTCAATAATTATCCTGTCGTAGGTGTAAACTGGCATCAAGCTAATGCATTCTGTAACTGGCGTACTATGTTGTGGAAACAAGATCGCGAGAAAAACAAAATGTATTTCGAAGGTGAATTTATGTTACCTAATGAAATGCAATGGGAATGGGCTGCTCGTGGCGGTCGTACAGAATCTCCTTATCCTTGGGGCGGACCATATCTTGTTAATAAGAAGGGTTGTTATTTAGCTAACTTCAAACCTCAACGTGGTAATTATGCTGCTGATGGAGGTTTATATACTGTGCCGGTTGACCGCTATTGGCCTAATGACTATGGCCTGTACAACATGGCTGGTAACGTAGCTGAGTGGACACGTGATTCTTACTTCGGTACCGCATATCAGACTGTTGCAGATTTAAACCCTGAAGTTGGTTACAAAATGCGTGATAATGACCCTCAGTGGATGAAACGCAAAGTGTTGCGTGGCGGTAGCTGGAGAGATGTGTCTTTCTATCTGCAAAATGGAACACGTGATTTCGAATATGCGGATACTGCTAAAGCTTACATTGGTTTCCGTTGTGTTTACCAACAAATTGGCCCGGCTCTCACTAATAGAAGATAACAAACAATAATATTTATAACTAAGCGTTAATAATTAAACAGCTTTTTTAAACCTTTTAGATAAAATAATAAGAAATGAATTCAATAGCACTGTTTTTCGAGACCAAACAGGGTAAATACATCAAAAACCTCATCATCGGTTTTGGTGCATCGGTAGTATTGATGGGTGCGTTGTTTAAAATACAACACTGGCCAGGTGCCGGTCCGATGTTGACAGCTGGTATGTTGACAGAAGCGTTCATTTTCGCATTGTTAGGTATTTTGCCTCCGCATAAAGATTACTATTGGGAGCGTTTTTATCCGAATATTGATGAAAATCCACATGTTGAAGCATATCGTAAGGGTACAAAATTCGACTCTGCTGCAGGTAAAATTTCTCCAGGTGCATCTTTAGACAAAATGATGGAAGATGCACAGATTACACCTGCTAACATCCGTAAACTGGGTGAAAACTTCCAACGTTTCGGAGTAGTAGTGGAGCAGATAAAAGATATATCAGACGTTACATCTGCTACTTCTGAATATTCTCAGAGCGCGCGTGAAGCTGCAAGTGCATTAGGCGAAATGAAAAACACGTTCGTTGGTGCTTCAAATACAATGGCTTCATTCAACAATGCTGCAGACGATACTGCTAAGTTCCACGAACAAGTAGTTGTATTATCTCGTAACCTTGGTTCTTTGAATCAGATATATGAAGTAGAGTTGCAGGACGCTAACAATCACCTGAAAGCTATGAACAAGTTCTATAGCAATCTGGTAAGTGCATCTGATGCAATGGCATCAAGTGCTACTGACGCAGTTGCAGCTAAAGAGCAAATATCTCTGTTGTCTAAAAACCTGACAACATTGAACTCTATATACGGAAATATGCTTGCTGCTATGCAAGGTCGTTAATAGACAATTAGGTATAAGAATATTATATAAAGAAACATTTTAGATAACTCGTAAATTTTTTGCAGCATGTCAATGCCCAAAGAGCCACGGCAGTTAATGATCAACCTAATGTACTTGGTGTTGACTGCAATGTTGGCGCTTAATGTGTCTTCAGAAATCCTGCACGCCTTTCAGACGATTAATCAGAGTATTACATCGTCAAACCAAGCTATTGAAGATAAAAACAATAAGCTTTACAAAGGTTTGGATGATCAGGAAGCACAAGAAGCATCACGCGACCGCGTTAAGCCTTATAATGATAAAGCCAAGCAAGTGAAAAAGGCTTCGGCTGATATGATTAAGTATCTGGAAGATTGGAAAGAAAAAGTAGTACAAGAATCAGGTGGACGCGAAGAAGATGGAGACATCAAACGTAAAGATAATATAGATGCAAGTACACTTTTGTTAGTTGAAAAGAAAGGCGGTGATGAGATAAAGCAAAAATTAACTGACTTGCGTAATATGATGTTGGGTGTTATTAAACCTCAACTGAAAGAGCAATTTTCAAATGATTTGCCTATTAAAGTAACAGATCCGGAAAAAACGGATAATAATCCTCAGGCAGATTGGGCTACGGGTTATTTCTACAATATGCCTACTATGGCAGTAGTAACATTGCTGTCAAAGTTTCAGAACGACATCCGTAATAGTGAAGCGTTGATAATTAATGAATTGGCTAATGAAGCAGGCGATGTACAGGTTAAGTTTGATGAAATACAAGCGATAGCTGTACCTAAAAATAGCTACGTATTGGCAGGCCAGAAAGTAGAAGCCAGCATTATGTTGGCTGCTTACAATAAAGCTGTTAATCCACAAGTTACATCAAGTGGTGGACGTGTTGTAAAGGTAGAAAATGGTTTAGCTACTTGGGAAACCACTGCTTCTGGTGTAGGTGAACAAAAAGTACGTGGTACAGTAACACTTGATATGGGTGGCCGTATTGAAAAACGTGATTACGAGTTTAACTATATGGTGGGTTCAGAAGGTGCCTCTATGCAGTTAGATAAAATGAACGTGTTTTACATCGGTGTACCCAATCCTATAACTGTGTCTGCTGCTGGTTATTCACTAGAAGACGTATTTGTTAGTATTGACGGCGCTAACGTAAGTGCAGGTGGTGGTAAGGGTAAATTCAGCATTGAGGTTTCTAAGCCAGGCACAGTGATTGCCAAAATAATGGCTAAAACACAAGGTGGTGGATCTAAGCAAGTAGGTGCACAAGAAATACGTGTTAAACGTATACCTAATCCTATACCAAAAGTTGGTAATTCTAACGGTGGTAGTGTACCTGTTAATATCTTCAAAGCACAACTTGGTGTATTGGCAGTTTTAGAAAATTTTGACTTTGAAGCCAAATACGTTGTTACTTATTTTGACTTTAGTGTTGTACCTAAAAGAGGCGAACCAATAGGACCTTATCAGGTAAGGGGTGCTAAGTTTGATACCAACAAACAAGTTGCAGATGCTATAAACAGGCTGAAGCCCGGTGATAAGGTATTTATTGAAGAGATACAGGCTATTGGTCCGGATAAGCAAACACGTAAATTGGGCTCATTAGTATTTAATTTAAGATAATTATAGTATTTTCATCATTAGCAAATAGTTCTAGGATTATGAGTATCCTCAAAACATACAAATTAGCTGCAACTGCCGCGTTTCTCTTTATTAATGCTGTAGCAAATGCTCAGTCAGACCCCACTGCCTTCAAAAGTGTTGATGGTGTAAAGTCTGATTGGCAGCCAACTTTGGTAAGGGATGGTGTTTATGATAGAGTAGATCACATAAATACTCCACTTGTACAGCAAGCAGTTCGCGAAAACGACATCATGTGGAAAAAACGTGTATGGCGTGAAATTGATATTCGCGAAAAGCAAAATATGGCTTTCAGGTACCCTGGTGATGATTACACAGGAGGCGGGTATTTTATTGAAATAGTACTTGATGCCATAAAAAAAGGTAAAGTAAAAGCATATTCAAATATTGACGACCGCTTTACTGCTACACTCAGTAAGCAGAATATTGACGATATGTTGCTGGGGCCTCCCGATACACAATATATTGTTGACCCTGTTACACAGTTGGAAACAATGAAAGTTGTACGTAGAGAGTTCAACCCCGATGATGTTACCAAATATCGTTTGAAAGAAGATTGGTACATTGACCGCAATACTGGTAGGTTGCACAGGCAAATAATAGGTATAGCGCCAATTATTGATAAATATAATGATGATGGTTCTTATCGTGCTTCTCAGGCATTGTTCTGGTTGTATTATCCGGAAGCCTCTAATATGTTTGCTCAGTATGAGGTGTTCAACCCAGATAATGATATGGCAAGGTTGACATGGTACGAATTCTTTGAAGGGCGTTATTTTGCAAGCCGTATCATAAAAGTTAGCAATCCTTTCGATGTATCCTTTAAAGAAAGAGGTATGAGCCCGCTAGAAGCTTTATACGAAGGCCAGAAAGCTACAGAAATGCTCTTTAATAAAGAACACGACATGTGGGTTTATTAATCTTACTCTTTAATATATTTCAAAACGCTGCCGATGTGCAGCGTTTTGTTTTTTATGCAAGCCTTGTTGGCTTATCTTGCAGAGAATATAAATTATACTGAATGAATGCTATATTGCCTAAGCTGGAAGTTTGTTTATCACCTGCCCTCCTACATCTTTACAATACACAAGGCGCAGTAGTTGTAATTATTGATGTATTCAGAGCTACATCTACTATCGCAGCCGCGCTGCATAACGGAGCTAAAAGCGTAATACCCGTAGCACAGGTACAAGAATGTATAGACTTAGGTAAACAAATACCTGACAGCATAACAGCCGGAGAAAGAGATGGCAAAGTAGCAGATGGGTTGCAATATGGTAATTCTCCATCAGAGTACCCGCGTAGTTTTATTGAGAACAAGACCTTGGTACTTACAACCACTAACGGCACACGTCTGCTGCACATGGTACAGGATGCAGATACTATCATCACAGGTTCATTTCTTAATCTTTCTGCTGTATGCGATTTTTTAGTGCAGCAAAACAAGCCGGTGCTTTTGGGCTGTGCTGCTTGGAAAGATAGATTCAATTTAGAAGATACGCTTTTCGCCGGTGCTGTAGTTAATAAGGTTAAAGAGCACTTTGCAATTAATTGTGATAGTGCCCGAGCAGCTAATTATCTCTATGAGCACGCCAAAGAATCTACTATTATTAACTTTTTAAGGGATAGCTCGCACTACAAACGCCTGTCGGCCTATGGGCTTTCTGCAGATATGGAGTATTGCGCTACCCCTGACTTGCATCCTGTAGTGCCTATATTAAAAGGTAGTGAATTAGTTGTACACCAATAAAAAGTGGCTGCTATTGCAGCCACTTTTTATTGATATTAAAGTTCTTTCTTCTTTACTGGTTTTGTTAGTATGACGTTGGTAGTATTTTCTTTGCCATCGCGTATATATGCAAGCGGCAGTTTCGAATTGTGTTTAGATGATAATACAATCATTTGTAAATCATCTACAGACACTACTTTCTCATCATTCAGCCGTGTAATAATATCACCTGTTTTCAATCCTGCCTTTGCAGCGGCAGAGTTTGGTTTTACTTCCAGCACTTTTACACCGTTACCATCGTTGTAATCTTCTGCTATTACACCTATTTTCGGAGATGAATTCATTGCCCCGTCAGATACTTCGAACATAAAAGGACGGGTCATGATATTAATGTCCTCAATACTTGGCTGTTTGTATATACGTGTAGTAATAGCTTCAGCTTTTGATAATGTTACTTTGGTTGTTTTGGGCTTACCGTCTCTTACATACGTAACATCTATATTTTCGCCAGCATCATGCTTTGCGATAGTTTCTGTCAATGCTTTACCACTGTTTATCTTATTGCCGTTTACTGATGTAATAATGTCTCCGTCTTTCAATCCGGCCTCAGCTGCAGCACTATTGGGCATTACACGTTCTACTATTGCACCATCTGTATTTTCGTCTTGCTTGGTATACACACCCAACATAGCCCTTTTAGGTACTGCAAAAGACCAATCAGCATCTTCATCCATTCTGGTTGTATTGCCATCTTTAATAATGATTTTCTTTCTGCCATTATCAATCGCAGATGTGCTAACTTCTTCTCCGTTTATTAATACCCTACCATCATTTATTTCAATAACAGTTTT
>CALESY010000146.1 GCA_937919945.1 uncultured Chitinophagaceae bacterium
TCTCCCGTTTGAATTGTAGTAAGTACGTTAGAATGTTGTCTAAAATAATCGCTCATTTTTTCTGCTATCTTAATGGTAAAAATTATAACCATGAATTATGGATACATACGTGTAAGCACGGATAAACAGACCAACGAAAACCAGAGGTTCGAAATCAAAAAGTTTACATCGCAAAAAGGGCTCTTAATTGATGAATGGATAGAAGAAACAATAAGTGCAACGAAACGACTTGATGACCGAAAATTTGGTCAGTTATTAATACGTATGCAGAAAGGTGACCAGCTAATTGTAACCGAGTTGTCGAGGCTTGGTAGAAACCTAATGCAAATTATGAGTATTCTACATTTATGTATGGAAAAGGAAATACAAGTGTACACTATTAAAGAGCACTATGAATTAGGTAACAATATCAATTCAAAGGTATTGGCGTTTGCCTTTGGGTTGTCTGCTGAAATTGAAAGAAACCTTATTTCCCAGCGTACAAAAGAAGCATTAGCACGTAAAAAAGCAGAAGGGGTAATATTAGGACGACCTAAAGGCAAAAAGGCTTCTGCCTTGAAACTTACAGGACAAGAAGAAGAAATAAGGCGTCTTTTGAAGAAGAAAATATCCGTTAGTGGAATTGGTCGTTTGCTTGGTGTACACAGGCTAACAGTATCCTCATTCATAAAGGAAAAAATGTAAGTTGTAAATTAAGTGCCTGTTGCAATCAATATAACAATTCAATATATAGGGATGCAGGGGCTTAATATATTAGTGTAATCGATTACTTCACGAAAAGCTTCAAGCAAACAAACAACTTATACAACGAGAGGAAAATTTTCTATATGACCACTGAACAAGATGTCAATTATGCACTTTCTGTATTTATAAAGGAATAGTCGTTATAGGCATTAAAGAAAAAATGCTCCTTCATTATTAAATTTGCTCATGGCTGAATTCCTTACAACGAGTGGCATAGCTCACCATTTAGAAAATATTATTACTAGTGCAAAGAAAAAGGTTGTATTAATCTCCCCGTATTTGAAAATTTCAAAAACATTTCTTGAACGGCTGAAAGATGCCGATGATAAAAGAGTAAATATTATTATCATCTATGGTAAAGATGAGCTTAGAAGTGATGAATTGAGAAATTTAACTGAGCTACATGGAGTAGAGTTGCACTTTTTTGAAAATCTACATGCCAAATGTTAGTATAATGAAGAAAATATGATTATTACTTCAATGAACATGTATGAGTTCTCCGAAAAGAATAATCGTGAGATGGGAATATTAATAGAAGCTAATTCTGATAAACAAATTTATGATAAGGCAGTTGTTGAAGCGGAATCAATTTTAAAAGCCTCTAAATATTGCCCAATAAATTTCAAACAAAACCTCACAAGCCTCACTATACTAAGAAACTTGAAGTTGCTATGTCCAAGTCATATTGTATCAGATGCAGAGAGCAATTAAATTATATTGATTTGACTAAGCCATTTTGTAAAGATTGCTTTTATAGTTGGGCTGAATATGAAAACCCTTTTTACGTGGAAAACTACTGCCTACTCTGTGGTAAAGAACACAGAAGTAGTATGGATAAACCAGTATGTAAAGGGTGTTATAGATAGCTAGTCATCAAGTGTTTTCGCATAATGTTGCTTTGGCGAAATTTTAATTTGATAGAACAATGAATATCGATTTGGAGAATTGTAGTGACTTGTAAGACTCTATTTACAATATTGTTTATTTTTTTAATGCTTGTAACGTGTAGGACGAATTAAGGGTATTGTGTATGTGTTTCAAATGTTGTTACTCGTAATAGTAACTAGCAATATTATGTAAATCTTCATTAAATCGGTTCGAAATCAGTATCTTTGCTCGCACACAAATATAAAGGCTGTCTCATGACAGCCTTTATTAATTAATTTCAATTTATTGTTTACTGAACAGATTTAGCATCTTTCAAAAATTGTTCCAGCCCCAAGTCTGTAAGCGGATGTTTCAGTAAACCCAATATTGAGCTCAGCGGGCAAGTACACACATCTGCACCTGCTTCTGCACAGCGTACTATATGTAGCGGATTACGTATAGACGCAGCCAATACTTCGGTCATAAAACCTTGTGCATTATATACACTTACTATTTGCTCAATAAGTTGTACACCATCCCAACTGCTATCATCTATACGGCCTATAAATGGAGAAACATATGTAGCGCCTGCCTTTGCAGCCAATATAGCCTGCCCTGCAGAGAATACAAGCGTACAGTTGGTACGAATACCATTGTCTGTAAACCATTTAATGGCTTTTATGCCATCTTTAATCATAGGCACTTTAACTACAATGTTTTCATGTAGTGCAGCCAGTTTTTTACCTTCTGCAACAATACCTTCAAAGTCGGTACTGATTACCTCTGCACTTACCGGGCCGTCTACAATATTGCAAATGTCTACATAGTGCTGTAGTTGTGCATCCAGACCTTTTATCCCTTCTTTGGCCATTAATGATGGGTTGGTTGTTACGCCATCTAGAATGCCGAGTTCATGTGCTTCTTTAATTTGAGCCAGATTGGCTGTATCTATAAAAAATTTCATAACGAATTTGTTTCAGCAGCAAATTTATATATTTCTCTTGCCGCTGCCAGTTCTGCTTATTAAAATGTGGGAAAGTCTTGAAAAAATAGAATAAAAAAACTGGCAAGTTACTCACATCGCGCCGCTACAACCGCCCACCCTTGCTACATTCCTGTCCTGGGGGATTCAGCAGGAGCTGGCCGTATAAGACTTGCCAGGGCGGCAAAGGTAATACTTTTTTATGTTCTTGCGCAAAAATGATTTTAAAAAAAACGGCCTTGAGATTTTCAAGACCGTTTGATATAGTTAAGTTACATGTATTATGACTTAGCTAATTCACCTTTCAGGAAGTCAATTACTTTTACTTCAGTAGCATCTTGTTTGCGCATATCTGCCAAATAAACAGATACCCAATCAGTTAAGTGGATAAAGTAGAATACTTTCTCCCAGTAGCTTTTGCCCTTACTGTTTATTTCAGAAATGTTTGACGTATATTTTTTAATGACTTTTTTGTTGATGTCTATACGCAATTTCACTCGGTCGTAGTCTGTGTCATTGCGAAGTATTACTACCGCTTTGCTGCTGTCTTTATCGCGCCAGCCTACCAGTTCGTTGTGGTTCATTTCGGGTATAGCATGATGCCAGCAAAGCATTTTACTGTTTTCATTTATTTGTTGGCGAAAGCGTATGCCAACACCTTCAAAATCTGATGCAGTATAGATTACCGGTGTTTTGCCATATAGTTTTTGAGCCAATACTTTGGCCCTTTTCTGTATGTCTTTCACATCATCTTTTATGAGCTTAATGGATGTTTTTATGTCTTTTTCAAAATTGTCTTTAATAAGCCCGAAATATTGTAAAACAAAAAGGACTTGTGTCATGGAGTAACCTATACAAGCACGTGGAGGCATACCTGCAGGGAGCAATATGCAGTCCAGTTTTTTCTTTCTTGAAACCTCTGCAATCTTACCACCTGAGGTTATACATATAACGGTTGCCTTTGCTTTCAATGCTTGTTGCAGAGCAGCCGTTGTTTCTTCTGTGTTGCCTGAATAAGAAGATACAATAACGAGTGAGTTGGCATTAACAAAAGCTGGTAAAGAATAGTCTTTGTTGACGATAAATGGTATTTTCATTTTATCGAAAACGAAGTTTTGAACAATAGAACCACCAATGCCACTACCACCCAAACCTGTTAAAACAACATTGCTGAAAGCTTTTTTTGCTGTTGTGAAACGATAACTTTGTCCGATAATGAGGGCTTCCTGTAATTGTATGGGGAAGTCGGCAATTAATTGCTTCATTGACTATTTCTTTTTTTAGATGGGCAAACATAAGGAAACAGGCATAAAAGGCGAACATATTGCCGAAAACTTTTTGCTAAAAAAGGGTTATAAAGTCCTGCACACAAACTGGCGCAGTGGGAAAAAAGAAGTTGATATTATAGCAGAAGATAATGGTGTAGTGGTGATAATAGAGGTGAAAACCCGCCGAAGTTTTGATTTCGGCTTCCCTGAAGAGGCTGTAACTCCCACGAAACAAACCCATCTGAAAACTGCCGCACAAGCATTTTTTGATGAGAACAGACAATACAATGATGTACGGTTTGATATTGTAAGCATACTACTGAAGGGAGATACAGTAGCCGAAATAAGGCATTTTGAAGATGCGTTTTATTAGTCTTTTCCCGTCGTGTAACATAGCAGATAGTAAAGTCTGATATAAAGGGTTAAATTTGCCAGCCGATTTTTGGCATACCAATAATTAATGAAGTTTTTACAAACAGTAAAATCATTTGTACTGCAATACAAAATATTGCTGGTACTATACATTTTAGCTACATTGTTTGTGTATTACCAGTTGCTTATTTTCGGGCATAATAATAACTACATCATATACAGGCAATCGGTATTTCATTTTCTGCAATCTCAGCCATTGTATGTTGAGTATCCTACTGAATATTATGATTTGTTTTATTACAATCCAGTGTTCTCAGTATTTTTTATGCCATTTGCTTTGCTCCCTATTAAGGTAGGTATGCTGGTGTGGGTACTATTTACAGCATTATGCTGTTTTTTCATATTCAGATGTATGCCGTTGAAGGATAAGCAAAACCAGCTTTTTATGGTGTTTATCCTATTTGACTTAGTGAATAACCTTGGCCATACACAAACCAACCCTTTTTTATTGGCTTTTATATTGATGAGTTGGGTACTGATAGAAAAAGACAAGCCATTTTTATCTGCATTATTCATGGCATTGAGCTTTTTAATTAAAGGATATGGGGGTATTATTGGCTTACTTTGTTTTTATTATAAAGGAGGGTATAAAATGATAGGTTATGGTTTGTTTTGGATGATAGTTTTAAATGCTACAACGCTATTGTTCATTACTCCCGAACAGATTATTACTTATTATCAGGAATGGTTGCACATCATATCGGGCGATACTATTAAAGAGAGTTATTCAGTATATGGTTGGGTCAAAAACCTGCAATTAAACCTTCCGGAATCGTATATACTTATTACTGCATTAACGGCATTGCTTGCCTATATTCCATTGCATTTTTGGGCAGGAAAAAACAAAGCACATTTAGTAGCTTTTTTGCTGATATGGGTTATTGTATTCAACCGTGCTTCTGAGCCAGCCACCTATATTATGGCTATAGGTGGGGTAGCATTGTGGTATTTGGTACGCCCTAAGAATACTGCATTTACTATCTTGTTTTGGGTTACTTTATTAGTATCTTCTATTATACCTAAAGACATCGTTGCATTCCTCGATAAGCTTCGATACGACTATTATATCAAAGCCTTACTCTGTTTATTGGTATTGGTAGATATATACATATTTACCGCCAAACAGGCTATTCTTAACTTTCGAAATAAAAAGCCTGTATTAGCATGAAGTTTGATTTAGTAATACCCTTGTACAACCCCTCTGATAATTGGGAACAGAAGCTATTGATAAAGTTTGAGCGTATTGTCAATACGTATTTTCAAGGAGACAAAACAGCCATTAATCTGATATTGGTAAATGATGGCTCGCCCAAGAATTTTACAGAAAACCATGTACAATATTTAGAGAGGAACATTCCGCATCTTGTGGTAGTTTCTTATCAGCAAAATCAGGGTAAGGGTTATGCATTAAGACAAGGTGTGCAAAAAGCTGTTACAGATTTTTGTATTTATTCTGATTATGATTTTCCTTTCGGGCTCGATGTAGTTAATACTATTTATCAGCAATTGCAAAGCGGTGCAGATATAGTAACCGGAAGGCGCATATCGGGGAATTACTTTAAATCGCTGCCATTTAAAAGACAAATCATATCTAGAGGTTTAGTAGCATTTAATAAATTTATATTAAGGCTCCCCGTTTATGATACCCAAGCAGGTATCAAAGGGTTCAATAAATACGGGATGGCAACATTTTTGGAGACTAATATCAATCGGTTTTTGTTTGATATGGAGTTTATACTCATATCGTCAAGAATACATGGGATGGTAATCAAAGAGGTAGATGTTAGCATAACGCAGGAAACGGTTTTGTCAGATTTCGGTTTCAATGTATTGAAACAAGAAATGAGCAACCTGATGAAGATATTATTACGCAAAAGAAATGGCAACCGCAGTAAAGAAGATATTATTCAGCATTGATCTTGAGGAGTTTGACCTGCCTGAGGAGTATGGTTGTATGCTGCCTGTTGAGGAAAAGCTACAAGTAAGCTTACAAGGCATGCAAGCATTAGAAACTTTGATGGACAAGCATGGTGTTACTGCTACCATTTTTACTACTGCTTTTTGGGCTTTACATCAAAAAGAGTACATGAAGGTACTGGCTGAAAAACACGAAATTGCTTCACATACATATTACCATGACAGATTTAATTCAGAGGATATGGCTTTGTCCAAAAGTGTTTTGCAAGAAATAACCGGACAACCTATATATGGTATGAGAATGCCCAAGATGACAAGCGTGAATGTTGCTGATGTGCTTGCAGCCGGCTATGAATACGATTCATCGCTGAATCCTACTTGGTTGCCGGGAAGGTATAATCATTTCAATAAACCCAGACTGGTATATTGTACAAACGCAATGTGGGAGATGCCAGCAAGTGTTACGCCTATTTTCAGGGTGCCTGTTTTTTGGCTTGCGTTTAAGAATTTTCCTTTCTGGGTTTATAAAATGTTATGTAACCGCATACTGCAACATGACGGGTATATAATATTTTACGTTCATCCTTGGGAGTTTACAGACCTTAGTAAGTATAAAATACCTGTGATTACTAAAAAAATAGATGGCGAAAGATTGCTCAACAGGTTGGATAAGCTATTTACATATTTGCAAACAAAAGCATCATTTACAACACATCAATCCTTTCTTGAAGACATAAAAAAAGCTTCTTAGTATAAAAAACTAAGAAGCTTTGAAGTTCTTGGTGCCCAGGAATGGATTCGAACCATCACACCCTTGCGAGCGCTGCGACCTGAACACAGTGCGTCTACCAATTTCGCCACCTGGGCATACTTTTTAAGAACTTGGGCTGCAAAGATAAATGAGTTTTCTTAACTAACAAATCTGTTTTATACGGCCATCAGGTTGCAACCGCGTAGTATACTATTGTCAACTCTGCCTAGTACTGAAAAGCTACCATCTGAATGGATTGTACCTATGTCATCAGTAGCTATAAAAGCGCATGAGTGTATGTTCGCAAAATCGATGATATTTAAACAGCCAGTTCCCTTGTTATTAATTTCAAAAGGGTCGTTTATATCACGTACATAGACATCCATAGTAGCTGTTGGAAAAAATATACCATTGCCCGAAGAGTAGGCTTGAGACAACAATTCTGTCATGCCATACTCTGCGTGTATTTTGGTTAAATTAAATTGCTTGCAAAGAATGGCATGTACCTCATCTCTCGTTAGCTCCTTTTTTCGTCCTTTCATTCCTCCTGTTTCCATGATTATGGTGTTTTTCAGTGTCAGTGGATACTGTTCTGCAAAATCTAATAAAGCAAAGGTTACGCCTAAAAGGATTGTTTTTGAGTAAGACTCTTCAAGTAATAATAAAGTTTTTTGCAAATGTTCTCTTTCATTCAGGAAAAAAGCATTTCTCGACTTTTTACTTGCATTCATAAGTGTTTTTGCCATGTATACCAATGAAGTATTCGGGCGTTCCAGATAACTTGGTAGCAGGGCTATGATATTGTAGTCTTCAACTGAGCCGTAATATTGCTCAAAACCACTTAGTAAGGCCTGTTCATAAATATCCGGATTGGCCACATGATGTTTGCTGGTTTCATTACCGGTGGTTCCGCTACTTTCAAATATCAAGGGGAAGCTGTTGTGTAAACCCGTTACTACTCTGTGCGTCCTGAAAAAAGAGATTGGCAGAAAAGGGATGTCGTTTACTTTAGATACGCTATCAGGCTTTTTATTTAATTGATTACAATAGTCGGCATATAAGGGGTTGTTGCTGTATTGGTACTGGTACATCAATAAGGCTGCCTCAGCTTTCTTGCCGCTTCGTGCTAAATTGAAGAAATCAGGCCATTGAGTATCTTTTTTGTTTAGCACTTTTAATTAACTTTGGATAATATGAGACAGTACATTGCTTTGTCGGCCAGCTTGTTATTCGTTTTTGCTTCATGCAGCAAAGCGGTTAAAAAAGATCCTGTACCATTTATCGTTTATACAGGGTTAACACCAAACAAAGTTGCTTCCGGCAGTGCCAAAGATACTGTATCTATTAAATTTACACTAACAGATGGTGATGGAGATTTAAGTAATGGCTCTACAGAAGATGTTTTTCTTAAAGATAGTCGCAGTACCACAGGTGAAGAAATAAAATTAACTATGCCTGTGATACCTACAGATGTAGTAAAAACTGACGAAGGTATACATGCATTTGTTACTGTCAGAGTATATGCTGCATTGTTTTTAGTGCTAAGGCCAGACAGACCCAATGGAGACACACTTACTTATGAGGTATATGTAAAAGATAGGGCGGGGAATAAGAGCAATGTTATACAAACACAGCCTATTTATATTCAGCCTTAGTTCATTCTATATATGCGCATAATGGTATTTTTTTGTAGCCTTTTCTCATAGCAAATTATACCCATTCCTGTAAAGTCTGCAGGGTGTCCCCTGAAAACAGTAATGAAATAGTTAGGGTTGTCTTCTTTCCATACTATGTTTATGCGTTTTCGCATTGTTTCGGGTAATATCATTTTATTATTTCCCGGCATAGGCCATAGTCCATATACTTTAATGCTATCCCTGTTGTCATTTGTAAGTATATATTCCAATGCTTCTTTATAGGAAGTTCCCCAGTATTCCATTTCAAAATGATGTCGTAAGTATTCCGGCTTTTTTGGTGCCAATACATTAAAATATATTTGCTGATAGGGGTGTAGTTTTGCCATATCAATAATGACAACGGCCAATTGCACAACTAATGCACCAACTATAAGCTTACCTGTAAATTTATCTTTTAGTGTATATAGCAAATAACAAATGCATAATACAATTGAAGGATATACGAAATAGAGGTGTCGCCAGTCATCATACACTACTGCACGTGTGTATATTACATAAGCTACAGGCAAAACACTACACAATGCAAAAACAAGAGCAAACAGCCGCGTTTTTTCTTGCAACTGCTTATATGGTTTTGTAATAAATGATGCAATGATATATGTAACAGCACCTACGGATAGTAATGCATATACAATTGGTGTGCTAATTGCAAACCATATGGGTAAATAGCTTCTTGGTATAGCATTGGACTGATACACATGTCCCATAAAAAGCACATTGCCACCCCATCTGAATTTTGACAAACTTTGTAAGGTTTCTATTAAATGGTGCAAAGGTTTCTGCCATAATAAGGGCCAGCATAGCCATAAAAACAAAAAATATAATAATGAAAACAAGGTGGTATGCAGTAGCGTATTCTTTATGTGTTTTTTTTGTGTCAACAATACATAAATAGGTATAAGGCCTATAGTGACAGCAGGTAACATAACACCCAAAGCTCTGATGGCTGTTGCATAAGCACAAACCAGTGCATGCAGTGTTGTATATTGCCATTTTAGCTTATTGACACTAAGGTATAATGTCAAGTATGATATTATGCAGGCTGATAAAAAGGGTAAATCCTTTGTGTTGAAAAAAGAGTGTGCATAAATACGGGGATGGGCTAATAACAACAATGTGCCTACAATTGCTATTGTCTGTTTTTGGTATAGCTTTAACAACAATACATATCCGCAAAAAACACTCAGCAGAAAAAATATGTGTGTTATTATATGCCTTGACAGATATATGTATCTGCTGTCTGAAAGCTTACATATCTTTTCTGCCATGATTAATGGTAATTCAAATGCCACACCATGGTCGCGGTCATAGAACCTGAATAATGAATCATTGCCATGACGCACATAGTTGTAGCTTACAAGTCCTATGTCTCTCTGAAGAGGCTCATCATATGCTACTCCATAATCTTTGTAAGTACATAGCGAAATGATAAATGCAACTAGTACAATCAGCAGACCAGGTATATATATTTTGATATTCAAGCTGACAGTTTCAGAAATAAATTATGCATGTAAAGAAACAATGCAATTTCCTTAAAAAAGCATATTTTGTAAGCTGTCAGCAGTATTTATTATAACAATCCGATACTTTAATGGGAGTAACAATACAGCCTTGTAATACCATAAACGATTTAAAGAAGTTTGTACAATTCCCCTACGACTTATACAGAGGTAATGCATATTGGGTGCCGCCATTAAAAGCAGATGAGCTAAAAGCAGTGCAAGCTGCCACTAATCCGGCTTTTCAGGATTGTGATGCACAATTTTGGTTAGCGTTGAAAGATGGAAAAGTAGCAGGCAGGGTAGCAGCCATTATCAATAAGCCATATAATGCAAAAACAGGTGAGGCAATGTGCCGTGTTAGCCGGATAGAGTTTGTTGATGATAAAGAAGTCAGCAAAGCACTGTTAGATACTGCAGAGGCATGGGCTAAGGAGAAGGGTATGGCTGGCATCCATGGGCCACTAGGTTTTACCAATCTCGACCATCAGGCAATATTGATAGAAGGTTTTGACCATTTACCATCCATCGCATCAGAGTATCATTTGCCATATTATAAATCTCATTTCGAATCTGCTGGGTATAGTAAAGAGATGGATTGGGTTGAATTCAGGCTGAAACTGGAAAAAGAAATTCCGGAAAAAGCACTTAAGCTGAATGATATGATTCAGAAACGCTACAGCCTGAAAGTGCTCCATTTCAATACTAAAAATGAAATGAAGGAACATGCACCAAGAGTGCTGAAACTACTGAATACTGCATTCGGAGAGTTGTTTAGCTTTGCTGAAATGAGCGAGGGATTACAGCGCTTTTATATTGATAAATATTTCAATGTTCTGAATCCTGAATTTGTAAAATTAATAGAGGATAAAGATGCCAATCTGATTGGTTTTATCATCAGTCTGCCGTCACTTAGCCAGGCTATGCAAAAGGCAAAGGGCAAGTTGCTACCGTTTGGTTGGTATCACATTTCTAATGCATTGAAGAAGCCTAAAGTGGTTGATTTACTATTAACCGGTATTCACCCTGATTGGCAGGCGCAAGGTGTAAGCGCCATATTGATAACCGAACTGCAAAAAGTAATGCAGCGTTATGGGGTAGAGTATGTAGAAACAACCGGTATGATAGAAACTAACGAAAAAGCTATCAATCACTGGAAGAATTACGACCATATACAGCATAAACGCAAACGCTGTTTCAGAAAGATGTTTTGATAACAGAAAAGCGGTGTAAATACACCGCTTTTTTTACGCTATCAATCTATCTGTCAAATATTAAGCTATTGATATTTCTTTGCTTGTCTTTTCTGTCGTTTCTTTTTTGGGTAGGGTGATGTTCAGGATGCCATCATTATACTTAGCGTTGATGCCATCTGTATTGATGCCATCGTTAAGCGTGAAGCTGCGTTTGAAAGAACGGAAGCGATATTCATTTCTTAACCATTTACCCTCTGTTGTTTTGTTTTCTTCTTTTTGCTCAAAAGAGATTTTCAGCACGTTTTCATCGAGGCTGATTTTGAAATCCTCTTTTGTAAGCCCTGGTGCTACTACGTGTAATTCGTATGCATTGTCTGTTTCTTTAATGTTTACCGGTGCAGTAGTATTGCTCCAGTTGTCGTCATAAAAGAATTTGTTCATGTCTTCCAGGATGCCTCCAAAAGAACGAGGAACCATACCATAACCTTTTTTGTAGTTGTACATAACGTATCAGTTTTTAGTTGTTTTTTGAATAATTGTTTACGTTAGTACCGTTTCAAACTACATACCAATACTATTTTAAAGACAAAATGGCGGTTATGTGAATTGATAAATGACTTTTTGTCAAATTTTATCTGTTTTTATGGCAATAAACTGTAATAATGGTGGGTATGACCTTGGTTGTACTGACAATGAAGTAGTTATAGTTTATTGTTTGCTATACAACAGATTACAGAAAAAATAATTTTCAATTACCAAAC